>NZ_JBHYGR010000181.1:10548-16226 GCF_042738155.1 Kitasatospora sp. NPDC059088
ACACCTGTGGAAACGGCGGAAGGGCGCCAGGATCGCTCCTGACGCCCTTCCGGGGGTCACCGGGGGGCCCCCCCCACACCCGGGTGGGCGCCCCGTCGGCCTTGCAGAGGGCCGGTTACTCGATCCGGATCCGGTTGATGTGCCAACCGTCCGGCCGGAGGAGGGATGCGGTGGACGCGGTGACGGGCCCGAGCTCGGCCACCCACCAGGGCAAGGGAGGCCGGTGCGCCCAGCCCCAGTGGAGGATCGCCTGCTCGGCCTGGGCTGCGAGGGCTCTGGCGGGGCGCTGGTCGCTGGTGGTCCACAGCCCGTCCGGGCGGATGTAGACAGCGTGCTCGCCGTCGGCCAGCGCGAGGGTCTGCTCCCAGCGGAGCCGTTCTTCCACCCCGGCGACGGCGAGGCGGCGGGGGTGGTGCACGGCCAGGTAGGCCCACAGGTCGGCCCACTGCTCTTCTCGCAGAGCGGCGACCGCCCTCCGGCGCCGTGTGCCCAGGTCGGGGGCCGGAAGGTGGGGGCGGGTCGCGGGGGTGTCGCCGCCGTCGGGGTACAGGGGGCCGTCCTCGGGCACCGGCCAGTGATCCTCCCCCGCGGTGAGCAGCCGAACTCGCACGCCGGTGGCGCGATTCACTGCGGCGGCCCAGGGGTGGCGGCCACCGAAGGCGAGAGGAACGGCCAGGGCACCGCCCCTGGCCAGTTGTGTGAGCCAGGCGCGGGGGATGCCCCGGACGGGGAGGGCGGAGACGATCAGGTCGTAGGGGCCCTGGTCCGGTCGGCCGTGTGCGAGGTCGCCGATGTGGACATCGACGAGGCCGAGGTTGCGGCCGCGGGGTCCGAGCGGGGCGCGCACGCTTTCTTCGCCGGCGCGGTCCGGCTGGACGGAGAAGAAGGGGGTGTCTCCGCTCAGGTTCGCGAGCTCGCGGGTGATGTCGCTGTCGGGGCCGATCTGGAGGATGCGGGCGCCGGGGGCGACCTGCCGGGTGAGGAGGATGGGCAGGGTCCTCGCCGCCGACGCGGGGGGTACGAGGAGTTGGTGCTCGGGGGCGGGTGAGTCGTTCATGTCCTTCGGGGTCTGGTCGGGGCTTCGCCGGTGGCGCGTCGCCGATGCGGAGGGGGTCGTTTCTGGTTCTGCCAGGCCGCTGGGGGCGGCCGGGTTGTCGGCGATGCGGGTGCCCGTGGTCGCGGGGCGCCTCCGATGGGGGTGTCGACACGGTGGCCGCCGGTGCCCGGCGCACCGAGCGGGGTGCCGGTCACGGCCGGTGCTCCGGCTGCTCGCGGGCCTCGGCCCGCCGCAGGCAGCGGCTCCTGGCGGCCGCGGTTCGGCTTCGGACCAGGGCCGCCCGGCGAACCTCCCGGGGCGGCTCGGGGCTGGCGGGCAGGAGCCGCCAGTGGACGGTGTTGGTCACGGCCACGGTGACGACGCGTCGGCCGGCACGGTG
Source organism: Kitasatospora sp. NPDC059088 (assembly GCF_042738155.1). Classification (NCBI taxonomy): domain Bacteria; kingdom Bacillati; phylum Actinomycetota; class Actinomycetes; order Kitasatosporales; family Streptomycetaceae; genus Kitasatospora; species Kitasatospora sp. NPDC059088. Next base: position 11,985 of record NZ_JBHYGR010000181.1, read on the forward strand.
CTGGATGCGCAGAGGGGTGCCGTTGTTGAGCCGGAAGCAGACACGGTGGAAGGCGTCGTTGTCGGTGAAGGCTTCCAGGCGGTGGTCCCGCTCAGAGCGGTCGAGCTGGGTTCCTCCGGCGCGCAGCAGGCGGCCCAGCCAGCGCAGGGCCTGCCCCGCGGTGGCGTGGTGGCTGACGTGCCGCAGCAGAGGGTGGCGGGCACCGGCGAGGTCGGTGCTGGTGTAGGTGGCCGTGAAGCGGGCGGCGGGCACGGGGGTCCTCGGGGTGTCGGGGCGGTGGTGGCCGGGTCGGCTTAGTCCTCTCGGGGGTGGCTTGCGCTCACCGGCGTGCCAGGGTCGATGAGGGTGTGGCCCAGCCACCGCCCCGAGGTGAGGGTGCCGGTGACGGGCGGCCAGTAGGCCCAGCGGACGACCGCAGGTCCGGGGCTGGCCGGCTCGTCGATGAAGTCGGGGTCGGGCGCGGGGTTGGGCACCTTGAGGCGTTCACCGGCGGGCAGGAGGTTGGCCAGCGGGTGGTGGCCGAGCCACGGCTGTTCCTGGTCCGGGGCTATCAGCCAGTAGGTGAGGTCGGAGGTCGCGTCGTACAGCACCGGTCCGAGGCGGTGGGCGCAGGGGCCGGCGAGGGCGGCGGCGAGCAGCGGCAGCCCGGTGGCCGCCGGGAGGGAGATCGTGTCCCAGCGGCTCCCGGTGGGGACGGAGATCAGGAGGTCGGGCTCCGCCAGCCAGCGGATGAAGCCCCGGTCGCGGTGCGTGCTGCCGAGGACTCCGAGCAGCCAGATGCCGGGCGGCATGGCAGCGGCTTGGGCGGGTGTGGGGTGGTGTCGGGGCAGGGGGTTCACCGTCTACCGTCCGTCCCGGCGGCGTTCGAGGACGGTGTAGCGCTGCACGGTGTCGCTCAGACCGAGGACGATGACCTGGCGGGTGCCGTGCAGGAGCAGGACCCGGCGGGTGATCAGACCGGTCATGTCCGCGACCTCGTACGGCCTGCCGTCGAGCTGGACCCAGCTGCCGATGCGGATGTCGCCGGCCCCGGCGGGCAGGGGGTTGAGCAGGGCCCGGCCGTCGGAGAGGTGGTAGATCCCGGCGTGGTCCGGCTCGGTGACGTGCACTCGGGTGTCGAGCGGCCGGACCTGCGGGGCGGGCCGGGAGGGTGCGGGTCGCATGGAGGGTTCCGTTCGAGCGCAAGGGCGCGGTGGCCGCCGCCGGGGCGGTTCGCCGGTCCGGGCAGGGGTGGACGGGGCGGGCGGCTGGCCGGTGGTGAGGACGGTGAACTCCGCGACGGTTTCGAGGCGGGGAAGCGGCAGGATGAGGGCACCGTCGTCGAGGTGGAGGGTGCGCCCGCCGTCCCGGCGCGAGAGCAGGCTGGTGATCTCGCACGCCGTGTCGCCGACCTTGATCCAGGAGCCGGTGCGGAGTTCGTGCCCGCCGGCGGGCACCGGGACGGTGAGGATGCGGCCGTCGGGAAGGCGGAACCGGTCTGGGCCGATCCGTGTCGGGGTTGCGCGGGTTGTTCGCGGGTGCGGGGCTCGGGTGGTCATGGGGGTTCCGATCGCTCAGTTCGTCGGGGTGACGAGGGGGCAGCGGGCCCAGACGGCCTTGCCGCTGCCCGTGGGCTCCCAGCCCCAGTCGTCGTTGCTGACGGCGCGCACCAGGCCGAGGCCGAGGCCGCCTTCGAAGTCGCCGGGCTCGGTGGTGTCGAGCACCGGCCCGCTCGGGGCGCCGTCGCGGACGACGATGAGCAGGGTCAGGCCGGTGGTCGCCTCCAGCTCCAGGTCGAGCTCGATCCACTCGGGGGCGCCGGGGCGCTGCGCGGGCACGTTGCTGGGAGGCCAGCAGGTGCCGTGGTTGATCACGTGCTTGAGGACGTTGGTGAGCAGCTCGGTGAGGACGAGCATCGCGTCGTGCACGGCAGCGCTGACGGGGTCCTGCTCGGGGTCGCCGAGAACACAGCCGCGTTCGGCCAGCCAGCGGTGGCACCGGTCGACGGCGAGGGAACGGAGCAGGGGGATGTGCTCGGCGGTGAGGTGAGCCTCCCTCAGCTTGAAGGAGGTCTGCCTGGCGTCTTCGGTGCTGACCTGGACGGGCGGGGTCATGTCGCCTCCGTGCTGTGCGGCCGCCGGCCGAAGAAGGCGGCGACGGTGTTGCGCGAACGTTCGGGGGAGAGTTGGGGAGCGCTGGGGGCCGTCTCCGTCGTGGGCGCCTTCTCCTTGCCCGCGAGGAGGGGTGCGAGCGCCGACTCGGAGACGGCGTCGAGTGCGGAGGCCAGCTCCCCGGCGAAGGTCAGCCGGTCGGTGCCGTCGGGTTCGGCCAGCCAATACGGGCCCTTGCGGTGGGGGATGCCGGGCCTGGGGCAGTGGATCTCGTGTGTTCCGTCCGCCGACAGATGGCCGGTGAGGCTCTTCCCCCAATCCCAGAGCTCGGGGGTCTTCCTGGCTATGCCGTTGAGCACGGACCCCCAGGGGTGGGTGAGGGCCGGGACAAAGAAGACGATCGAGCCACCGGTGAAGAGAACCGGTCCGGGTCGGCCCAGTCGCCGCAGTGCGGGCTCGCCCAGCACGCGGTGAACGGCGATGGCCTCCCAGCCGGGGCCGGGCAGGATCTGGATCGGTGCCAGCCCGTGGAGCTCGCGCCAGGCGGCCACCCGGGAGACGAGGTCCGACTGGCCGTGGAGGAGCCAGCGGGCGCCGGGGGTGAGGCCGGTTGGCGGCGCGGTCAGCCCGCCGGGGGGCTGGTGAGCGAACGTCGAAGTGCTGAGCGGCATGGGGGTATCCCTCGTCTCCGGCGCGGCCGAGGAAAAAGCGATCACCGACCGTCACGTCTCCGTGACACCTAGGATGTACCCTGAAATTTCAGCGTGCAACTTCTCTGTGAAATTTCCTTTGATCTCCTTCGGAGTGGAGGGCGTCGGTGAGCGGAGCGATTACTCCTGGTGCGGTCCGTAGGGCAAAATCGGCTCTGGCACGCAGGCAGAGGGGAGGGTCAGCAGTGGCGACAGCACCCATGGGGCCGCTCCAGCACCGGCGGAAGGTCGGCCGACGCCTCAAGGAGTTCCGTGAAGTTTCAGGACTGACGGTCGAACAGGCAGGTCAGTCCATCGGGGTGTCGGACAGCACGATGAGCCGGATCGAGAACGGCAAGCGCGACGTCAAGATGATCGAGCTCAAGGGGCTGCTCGACAGGTACAGCGTCCCCGAGGACGAGCGCAACGCGCTGCTGGCCATGGCTCGCGAGGCACCCGAGGGCGGCATGTGGACCGCGCACGAAGCCGCCTTCCCTCCCACCTTGGAGACCTACCTGGGGCTGGAGGAGGCCGCGCGTACACTGCGGGTCTTCGCCCTGGGTTCGATCCACAGCCTGACGCGCACCCGTCCCACCATGCGGGGCATCCTCCGGTCCGGCCTGCCGGCCGCGAGCGACACCGAGCTTGACCTCCTGACCGATGCCCACATGGCCCGGCAGGAGGTCCTCACCAGGGAACCGGTCCCGGTCGAGCTGGCGATCATCCTGGATGAAGCGGCGCTGCGCAGGCCGGTCGGCGACGCGGAGGCCTGGCGCGACCAGCTCGACCACCTGATCCGGTGCGGCGAGGAAGTCCCGAACATCACCTTCCAGTGCCTGCCCTTCGCGGCCGGACCCCACGGATCGCTGACGGGCGGCTTCACGATGATCGACTTCCCGGACCCTGCCGAGCCCGAGGTCGTGTACTGCGACACGCCGGGCGGCAACCTCTACCTCCCGAAGCCGAAGGACATCCGGCGGTTCGGGCAGCTCTACACCCAGCTGTGCGGCCAGGCACTCTCCCCGGCCGCCTCGCTGGAGTTCGTACGAACCATCCGGCACGAGACGTGAGATGACATGACTGTTCCTAATTTCAGCCACGCCACCTGGTTCAAGGCCCGGGCGTCCGAGAGCGCCCAGGGGTGCTTCGAGACGGCGTTCGCCGAGGGCCACGTGGCCCTGCGGGACTCCAAGGACCGCTCACTGCCCGCCCAGGTCTACCCGGCTGAGGTCTGGAACGGCTGGCTGGCGAACCTGCGCCGCGGCGTCTTCACGGGCCACCGCATCGCCCTCAGCTTCACTGGCGCCGGGGTCCAGGTTCGCGACACGGCCACCCCCGACGCCCAGGTCCACACGTACACGCTGCACGAGTTCTTCTGCTTCATGTCCGGGGTGCACGGCCGCGAGTTCGACCTCGCCGCCTGACCTCCCTGTACGCGAAGGCGCCCGGCACTCAACGAGAGG
>NZ_JBHYGR010000182.1:0-16146 GCF_042738155.1 Kitasatospora sp. NPDC059088
CGCCGCGCTCAAGGCGGGTGACGCTCCGCCGTTTTGTGCAGCTCCTGTCCGTTGAGGTTGCGTACACCTGCTGCCTTCACACCCCCGGCACGTCCTCCGCCAGGACCAACCCGGCGGAGGACTTCCGAATATCGAGGGCGCCACTAAATCTCTACTCAGAAGCGCGCCAGGTATTCCATCTCTACTGGAGACCCAGTCGACTTCGGTCCTCGCGGAGATTTTCGACTAGCCAAGATAAAGGCCACCACTAAATGCTCCGGTCGCTACCCGGGGGATATCCCCTGCCGAAAAATCAACGACCCCGATATCATTGACGGAAATTTCCCAGGGTCAATCCTGAATAAAGGCTTCCGGGTCAGCGGCCCGAATGATTCCTTCTATGTCAGTTACCCCAGTCGAAACGGACTGACGGATGATCGACGGGCCGTTTCGACTGGCGATGTTAATGCGACTCAATGGCCCACAGGGGGGTGAAACCTTATCTCGAACAGATTCCGCTGGAGAGAAATTCCTCCAAGAGGTCGAGGAGGTCATCTTTGGCCTTCGACTCGAGCCAGGGGTCTATGTCTGCGTCACTTGGCGGCCCTGAGGCCAGACCGCCGCGGACCGCTGATGTAATCATCGAAGACCAGTGAAGGCTGCACGGGCCACCTACAACTCGATTCGCCACCCACTCGTTAAAGCCCTGAAGAATCCTCCCATCCCGCGCTGTGTCAAAACCCTCGACAAAGGAAACGAGGGTCATGTATCGGTCATCCAAGAGAAACATTCTCGGCCGCAGCCTGAGATTCGAGATCAGCTCTGATGGTTCCATGCCCTAGAATCCAAAATTGATGTCGTCCTGATGTTTCCACTGGCCTTTAAAGTCCTCCCGTGTCATCCCTTCGGGGCCTGTGGTCCCGTCGTAGACGCGATCATCCTTAACGACAGCCCAGTGCTCCCACCAGTCTCCCTCCGGATTGTGAGTTGAGGGGCCGAGCACGCGGTAGCGACTTGTAATGTGGACTTGGTCGCCACCTATCATCTTCTGAATTTTTTCTGCGCAGGCCTTGCAGTTGCCATTCTCCTGCTTCGGCCAGCCGCCAACAATTCGACACCGGGGGCCACCGGCATTGTGCACCAATACGGGAGTTTCTCCAGCGAGTACATAGTACGTGTGCAGGTCACGGACCGTCAGGTTGTAGGCTGGCTGGACCAGGTGGAAGTGCCGGACCCGGGTCAGGGCGACGAGCGTGCCGTCGGAGCTCCGGACGGTGTCGTCTGCGGTCAGGCTTCCGGCGTCGACCCAGGTGTTTCGGTTGACGCTCCAGAAGGGGTGGTGGTCGGTCGCCGTGATCTCACCGCGGCCGTCGGCGAGGACGAGGGTGGTGAACTCGGCGTCGTCCGGGGTCACCATGGTGGCGTCGACTTGGCGGGCAGTCGTCGTCCCGGTCTCCGGGTCGGTGGCGAGGACGTGGTCCCCGACCTTCAGCTGCTCGATGGGCTTGGTCGTCCCGTCCGCCAGCTGGACCTCGACGCCCTCCGGGAAGCTGTCGCAGGACTTGGCGATCTGGTTGCCGGCCGAAGGCTTCTCGGCTGCGGCCGGCTTGGGCTTGGCCTTGCTGAACTTGGACAGGCCTTTGCCGAGGGCACTCGAGGCGGCGCCTATCTCGGAGGGGCCGAACGGGGCGACGTTCTTGAACTGCCAGTCCACGAGCATGTCGAAGAGCTCGCGGTCGACCGGCGACTTCCGGCACTCCGCGATCTCGGCGCAGGCGTTCAATGCCGCTGCCACGTAGTCGTGGGTGTCGGAGTCCGGATCCTCCCCGAAGCGGTGGCGCTGCTTCTGGAGGATCCTCAGGTTCTCGTCGGTCTTCTTGATCAGCTTGTTGAAGTCGGTCTTGCCGGCGCTGATCTGCACTCCGCCGGGGAGAACCGCTTTCTCCGTCTTGACGGTCTCGACGATCCAGTCGCCGCCGCCGACCGGTGCCCAGTAGTCCTCGACCAGTTGGCCTTCGGGGGTGCGGCACTGGGCCGTGCCGCCGCAGGTGCCGTCGGGGCGCATGCCGGACGGATCGCTGAGGGTGAGCGGGTTGTTGTTGCTGTACGTGTAGCCCGCCAGCGACTGCGGGTCGGTGCCGACGAGCACCGGGTCCACGTTGATGAACCGGCCGGTGGCTGGGTCGTAGTCGCGGGCCGCGAGATGGGTGAGCCCGGTGGGCTCGGCCGTGCCGCCTAGGAAGCCCCGTGTACCGGCCCAGGTGGTCGGTGCGGCGCCGCGGGTGCCGCCGAAGGGCAGCGAACGGCGCTGGTCCGCGGCGCCGGTGGTGGCGTCGATGCCGACTTCGGCGGTGCCGTGGTGGTCGTTGACCTGGAAGGTCAGTCGGTTGTCGTCGGTGCGGACGGCGGTGGCCGCGCCGAGCGGGTAGTAGCGGGTGGCGGTGGCCTTGGCGGCGTCCTTGACCAGCTTCAGCTCGGTGCCGCCGAGGTACAGGGTCCAGTTCTCGGCGTTTGGGTTGGCGGTGTCGGCGGTGTGGCCGATGAGGCGGTTGCCGCCGGCGTCGTAGAGGTAGTCGGTGGTCTGGTTGGTGGTCGTGGTGGTGGTGCCGTTGGTGGTCTGGACGGTCGCGGCGAGTCGGCCGAGTCGGCCTTCGGTGTCCCAGATCAGGGACTGGTCACTCGCCTGGCCGGCGGACGGCTTGAGGTGTCGGCCGGTGGTGTTGCCCGCGTTGTCGTAGGCGTAGCTCTCCACGATCGGAGCGCCGACGGTCCCGGTGACGGTGCTGGTGGAGCTCAGGCTGTGCGGACGGGCCGCGGTGGCGGCGGGGTAGCTGTAGGTGGTGGTGGCGTCCTGGCCGGTGTTGCCGGTGGTGTCGTGCCGGGTCTCGGTGGCCCGGGTGCCGTTGGTGTTGTAGGTCCAGCTGGTCCAGTACGGGGCGGGGCCGCCGAGCTGGGTGCCGCTGGGGGCCGTGCAGCTGCCGGTGTCGGGGGTGTAGGCCTCGGTGAGGCGGGCCAGGGAGTCGTAGCGGAAGCACTGCCGGTCGGTGCCGGAGCGCGAGGTGTCGGTGACCGAGGTGACGTTGCCGGCCTGGTCGTAGGTGTAGGCGGCTGCGCGGGTCGCGCCGGTGATGCCGTACTGGTCGGTGCGGCTGGAGGCGAGACGCTGGGTGCCCCACTCGTAGGAGTTGGTGACGTACACGTCCTTGCCGGCGGTGCCGTTGCTGAGCGTGGCCTGCAGCGGCTTGCCGGTGAGGCTGTAGGTCTGGTTGGTCAGGTACTTCGTCAGGCCCTCGACTGCGGTGGGCCGGTGCAGGGCGTCGTAGGTGAACGCCACCGCTTCGGCGGGCAGGTTGCCGGCCGCCGGGAGGGCGACCGACCTGGCCTGGCCGTCGAGGCGGTAGGTGGTACCGCTGATGTAGTTGCCGGCCAGGGCTTCCTGGCCGGGGACGGACGGAATGGTGACGGTGGTGCGGGTGGGGCGGGCGAGGGCGTCGAACAGCGAGTAGGTGGTCGTGTACTGGTAGGTGGTGCCGCCGACCGGGCTGTAGCGGGTGCTGGAGGACAGCTGGCCCTTGTTGCCGGACGGGTCCCAGACCTGGGAGGTCAGCAGCGGTCCGGTCGCCGAGCCGTCGTGCGTCTCGACCGGCCGGGAGACGTTGTCGTAGACGGTGGTGACGGTCTTGCCGTTGCCGTCGGTGGTGCTGGTCAGCTCACCGCGGTCGTTGTAGGTGCTGCTGGTGGTCCCGGAGTCAGGGTCGACCGCCTTGGTCCGCCGGCCGAGCTGGTCGTACAGCCAGGTCCAGACACTGCCGGCGGGGCCGGTGAGCCTGGAGAGGTGGCCGGTCGCGTCGTAGCCGTAGGTGGTGGCGTCGTAGGCGCCGGTGGGCGTAGCGGACTTGTACTGGCGCAGCTCCACGACCTGGCCGACGGCGTCGAAGACGGTCGTGGTGGGGGTGCCGCCGTTGGGCGGGGTGACGGTGACCCGGTCGCCGCTGTATTCGGTGAGTGTCGTGGACAGCGGGGTGCCCACGCCGTTGCCCGAAAGCGCCGTGGTCTTGACGGTCCGCCCGAGGCCGTCGTACTCCGTCGCCGCCTGGGTCTCCAGGCCGGTGGTGTCGTCGATGTTGCGCAGCGTGCCGGAGGGGGCGCCGGTGGCGTAGTACGGGGCGTAGGCGAGGACCGTCTGACCGCGTTCGTCGTAGAAGGTGTCCACGATGACGCGGCCGCCGTTGTCGCCCGGGGCCTGGGTTTGTCGGGCGCGGCCGAGGCCGTCGTACAGGGTGTAGGCGGTTTGCTGGGAGCCGTCCTCGTTGAGGGTCTTGCCGGCGACGGAGACGATCTGGTTGTCGGCGATCGTGTAGGCGTACTCCTGGTCGGGGGTCTGCCCGGCGCCCTTGGAGCGGTCGGGCAGCCAGACCTTGAGCGTGCGGCCGAGCGCGTCGTAGAGGACGTCGGTGCGGCGGTTGTTGGTGTCGATGGTGTCGACGGCCTGGCCGCGCAGCAGGTCGTAGTCGGTGGTGGTGGTCTGCGTCGTGGTGGCGTCGCCCGCCTTGGCGGGCGGTGTGGTCTCCACCGTCCTGGTGGGCCGGCCGGTGGTCGGGGTGTAGGCGGTGGTGGTGGTGCGGGCGCTCGGCGAAGCCGTGGTGACCGGGTTGGTCGCACCGCTCAGGTCGTAGACCGTGCTGGAGGCCAGCTCGGTGCTGCTCAGCGGTCGGCCGTAGCCGTCGAAGGCGACGGCTTGGTCCAGGTAGGTGGCGCTGTTGCCGGTGCGGGACTTGAGCGTCTGGATGAGGGTGATGTCGCCCTTGGCGGGCGCGGCGCCGAAGTCCTGGCCGTCGAACCGGTAGCGGATGTCCGAGAGTACCGCCGAGGTGCCGTCGGCCCGGGTGTCCCGGTTGACGTCAGTGGCGCAGTTGGCGGCGACCACCTCGACGCGGGAGACGCCCGTGAGGATCCAGGCGCCGGTGTTGTCGGCGTACGTGGTGCGGGTGCAGGTGTCGTCGTCGGGGACCGCGACGTCGCCCTGGTTCTCGACCGTCGTGGTCCGGCCGTAGCCGTCGCGGGTGCTGTTGGTGCGGGTCTCGCGCCAACTACGGCCCGCGCCCTTGTCGAGCGAGGTGAAGGTGCGGGTCACGGCGGTGCCGGTGATGTTGGCGGTGGTGGTGCCCCAGTCGCGGACGCGCTTGGCGGTCTCCTTCTTCCACGGAGTGTTGGTGTTCTTGCCGAGAATCAGGCCGCCGGGCTTGTCGTACTGCTCGGTGCGGTATTCGTAGCCCGCCCACGCGTTGTCGTCGGTCAGGACGGTGCCCTGCCCGTCGTCGACGGTGACGGCGCGCCTGCCGTTCTTGTCGGCAGGATCGTTGCGGTCCTGGTCCATGCCCCGCAGGAAATAGTGGTCCGCTTGGGTGGACATGCCGGTGACGCCGCCGGTCTCCACCCGGGTGCGGGCGTAGCCGCGCCACTGGGACCAGGTCTTGAGCTTGTCCTTGGTCAGGCCGTCCTCGTCGTCGTAGTGCCAGGCGGCGTCGCCGAGGTAGGTGTAGTGGGTGACCATGTCGGGTGCGCCGCCGGTGCGGTCGGTGGCGATGACCGCGTCGACCACGTACTTGTTGAACCACTCCGTGACGACCGGGGTTTCCTCGGAAGCCTGGTACATCTGCGGGAAGCAGCGGGTGGTGTTGGTCTGCGGTGTGGGCAGGTTGTTCCAGTCGCAGGCCGGCACCGAGTAGTTGACGTCGATCTGGCCGCCGCGCTCGTCGGTGACGGTGCCCAGGCGCTGCTTGATGAACGGCATGCGGCCGTCGCCGACCTTGTCGAGCCGGTTGGCCAGCTGCTTGTAGGCGAGGGTGGTCTTCGGCAGTGCGACGGAGGGGTCGGCGGAGGAGCCGGTGTGCTTGATCGAGTCCAGCAGGAGCTGGTAGTCGAAGTCGGCGGTGCCCCACTTGTGGGTCAGGTCCCAGGTGTCGACGGCGGTGTAGCCGCCGTCGGCCTGGAGGGTCTTGGCGACGACCTGGGTGAGGCGGGTGCGGGTGAAGAAGGTCGGCGAGTACTGGCCGGTGCAGTCGGTGCCGTCCTTGCAGTTCTGGTCCCACGGGGTGTCGTACCAGTACTGGCGGTTGGAGTCGATCTTCGCCGGGTCGCAGAGCGCGGCGTCGGTCTCCAGGCAGCGCTCGGCGGTGCCGAACTCGACCCGGCCCATCGGCTTGACGGTGGCCGAGTAGAGGTCGCCCTGCTGCTGGCCGTACTCGATGTGGTCCAGCCGGCCGCCGCGCACATAGGGGGTGCGGTCGGTGGCCTTCAGGTTGCGGCCGTAGTTGTTGGTCTCGGGGGTGTACCAGTAGGTGATGTCGTTGCCGTGGGCGTCGACCACCAGGTCCAGGTTCCACCGCCAGCCCTGTTGGCACCAGGACGATCCGAAGTCGGCGCCGTTGCACGGCTCGCCCGCGTTGTTGCCGTAGACGGGCACGGTGTAGACGGACTTGGTCTCCGGCTTGCCGGCCGACCAGTTCGGGAGGCGGTTGTAGCCGAAGTAGTAGTTGGTGCCGTCGGTGGTGGTGGCGCGGAAGTACTCGCCGTCGTTGTCGCCGTTGCCGCGGCCGGTGTCCCTCACGCGCACGACCTTGGTCGCGTCGTCGTTCTTGATCCGCCACTCGTCACCGGAGACCGGGATCAGCTCACCGGAGTGCCCGGCGAAGCTGATGGTGGCGTTGTCGGTGCCCCAGCACAAGTCACCCGGGCTGGCGGTACCGGTCTTCGGCGCGCCGTCGTCCGCACAGGGCTTGTAACTGCGTTCCACGAAGCCGGGCGACAGCTCGAAGCCGTCACCCGCCCAGGAGGCCTGGTTGTTGCTGTTCGCCGTCCGGCCGTCGATCGCACCGGAGTTGTACGACAGCCCGATCTTCGGCGTCAGCCCGCCGGGCATGGGGGTCAGCGGCATGTCGTACGACCAGGTGAACGAGCCGCTGTTCAGCGCGGTCGACCAGCTCGACGCGCTCGACAGGGGCGTGGCCTTGTAGTCGCCGCTGGGCCCGGCGCTGCCGGTGGTGGCGGCCAGCACCATCGCCCCGGAGGTGGACTGCAGGCGCATCGACCCGGTCGGGGCCGTGGTGAGGGCGGTCGCGGCGACGGTCTGCTTTGCGACGTCGTTGCCGCCCGGCAGCGGGGTCTGCACCCGGCACTCGGGCCGTTCGGGCGTGGTCAGCGCGCACTCGGGCAGGCGCACCAGCTTCAGGCGCGAGCCGAAGCCGGAGCCCGCCGCCTGGGCGAAGGACGAGTAGTCGACGGCGAGGCCGCTGTTCTCGTCGGCGCCCGCGACGGTCAGCAGCACACCGTTGACCCCGGCCTTGGCGGCGGCGTCCTGGCCGAGCAACTCGACCTTGGCTTTGCCCGCCGCGCCGGCGGAGGAGACGGCGACCGGAAGCCGGCCGGCCTTGACCGCCTTGCCCTTCTCGCCGGGGACGTCGACGGTGGCGCTGCCCGCGCCGGGCAGGGCGCCGTGCTTGCCGTCCGTCTTGCTGACGGTGGTGTCGGCCTTGCGGCCCTTGGTCTTGGCGTCCGAGCCCTTGACCGGCTTCTCCGGTGAGACGGCGGACGGCTTGGTGTACGGTTCGGCGGCCGACGCGACGGCGGCCAGCGGCAGTGCCGGCAGCAGCGACCCGACCAGCGTGCCCGCGATGACCGCAGACACCCGCGACCGGGCCGGCAGCCGTAGCACCGACCTCTTCCTGCTCATGGGAGAACGACTCCTTGGAAGGGAAACGAAATGGGACAGGCAGACCACGGGCCGGGCGGCAGACGGCCGCCCGGCCCGCAGAAGGAGGGGGGATCAGACGCCGGTGGAGGTGTCCAACTCGACGTTGTAGTTGGCGAGCTTGCCGATCTGCGCGGGGCTCAGAACGCCCTGGTACAGCCAGACGTCGTCCAGCTCACCGGAGAAGTACTCGCCCCAGGCGCCGGACTCCTTGTTCCGGCCGAACTGCACGCCGCTTCCCGCCTCGTAGGGCTGCGGGACACCGGGAGCCCAGGAGACGTGCGGGACACAGGTCTTGTCGACGTCCGCGCAGCCCTGGTTCTCGACCTGGCCGTTGACGTACAGGGCGAGCCGGTCCGCGAAGGCGTCGTAGCTGACCGCCAGGTGCGTCCAGTTCTCCATGACGGAGACGGCCGAGGTGTGCGCCGTCCTGGTGCGCGTCCCACCGGTGTTGGCGTCGGTGTCGCGCACCTCCGCCTCCCACTGACCGTACGGCTGTCCGCTGACGGGGTTGTTGCCCAACGGCACCCAGCGCACGGTGACCGCGCTGTTGTTGGCCCCGGCCGCCGAGAGCACCGTCATCTTCCGGGTCGGGACGCCCGCGGGGTTCGCCCAGCCGGCCAGGGTGAAGCTCTGGCCGGTGTGCACCGGGGTCGAGGCGGTGGCCGCGTAGCCGGTGGAGCCGTCCAGCAGCAGGGTGCCGGAGACGGGCAGCACGCCGCCGTCGGCCTTGATCGAGGCGCCGCCGCCGAGCTGGGCGCCGGCCGTGGCCGGGCCCTCGTCCGGGGTGACGGCCGGGGTGCCGGTCGCCGCGTTGAGCTTCCAGCGGCCGGCCAGCTGCGGGCGCTGCTGCACCATCGCGGTGGCCTCCGGGCCGGTGACGACGCGGTCGTAGATCCGCACGTCGTCGATGTCGCCGCCGAAGAACTCGCCGTTGACGCCCTCGCGGTTGACGGCGCCGATCTGCACCGGGCCAGGGGTGGCCCACGGCGCGTTCTGGGTGTAATCCGACTCACCGACGAGGAATCCGTTGATGTACAGGCGCAGCTTCTTCGCCGCGGTGTCGGACACGCCCAGCAGGTGCGTCCACTCACCGGTGGTACCCGTGAAGCACGGCACGCCGTTGATCTGGGTACCGGCTGTGCAGGCGTCCTGCCAGGTGCGCACCAGGGTGTCGGTGGAGGTGTCCTCCTTGTAGCGGCCGAAGATCCAGCGACCCCAGTAGGGGGAGTAGTACAGCGAGAACTCGTTGTTGTGCTGGCCGATCTGGGTGACCGCCATCTTCGCCGTGGTGTCGCCGGGGGTGGGCGCGGGCAGCTTGACCCAGGCGGAGACGGAGAAGTCCCGGCTGCCGTCCACCTGCGGGCGGGTGCCGCGCAGGTAGTCGTCCACGCCGTCCAGGTGGACCGCCTTGTCGGCGATGCCCGGGCGGCCGAGCGCGACGCCGTTGTTGGCGGTCAGGTTGTCGGTCTCGGTGGTGCCGACCGGCTTGGCGTCGGCGCCGTCCAGGTGCCAGACGGACCTGGCGGGCAGGCCGGTGGCGAGTTGCTTGTCGGCGGCGACGTCGGCGGCCTCGGCCCTGCTCAGGTTGCGGTCCCAGAGCCGGACCTCGTCGACCGCGCCCTTCCACGGGTCGGTCCAGTTGCCGAAGTACTTGGAGCGGCCGAACTCCAGCGCGCCGTGGACGTCCCAGTTGGCGACGACGGGCACCGGGGTGCCGGGCACACCGTTGACGTACAGGGTGCTGGTCTTCGTGGCCGGGTCGTAGACGCCTGTCAGGTGGGTCCACTGGCCGAGCACCACGGGGGCGTCAGAACTCGCGGCTTCGAGCGCGTAGTCGGTGGGGTGGTCCCTGCTGGACGTCCACATGGTCCATTTGCCGGCGAACAGGCCGAGGGCGAAGCGGGCGGCCCAGTTGCCGTTCTCACTGACCGCGACCCGGTTGCGGGTGGTGTCGCCGGTGAGGTTGACCCAGGCGGAGACGGTGAAGCCGCGGGTGGTGTTCAGCACCGTGCCCTGGGTCTCGGCGTAGCCGTTGGGGGTGCCGTCGAGGGCGAGGCCTTCCTTGAGGTGGCCTGCCGCGCCCGGGGTGGCGCCGGGGGCGAGGGTGGCCTCGAAGCTGCCGCCGGTGCCGGTGACGCTGGTGCCGCTCGGGTCGTCCATCGACCAGCCGGTGCGCTGGGTCTGCCCGGAGAGCACGCTGAAGTAGTACGTCTCGGGCTGCGAGGCGTTGCCTGCACCGTCGACGGCCCGGGCGGAGAGGAAGTGGACGCCGGCGGTCTGCGGCTGGACACGCACGCTCTGGCCGGCGCCGCCGCTGGTTGCCACCTCGTTGGCCGCGGACGGCGAGGTGTCCAGGCCCCATTGGTATTTGACCACGTCGGTGGCGGCCGACTGCAGGGTGAAGTTGCCGGTCCGGCCGACGCCGTCGGTCCACGGGAGCGCCGCCGTGGCGTCCTTGGAACCCGGGTAGGCGTCCGAGGTGATCGCCGGGCCGTCCGGGGCCGAGGTGTCGACGATGAAGTAGCAGCCGGTCGGGTCGCCGTCGGAGGACCAGGGCCCCCACTGCGCGCCGTCCCAGGCGCGGGCCTCCCAGTCGAGCTGGAGGTTCTGCGGCAGGTTGGTGGGCAGTGGCCAGGAGAAGATCGAGCCCGAGGCCTTGAAGGTGTTGCCCGCCGGGGCGGCGTCCTCGGAGCCGGTGGACCACCAGCGGCGGCGCAGGCCGGTGCCGTCGTCCCAGCCGACCGCGAACTGCACGCCGATCGCCTCGCCGTCCGGGTCGGTGGCGCGGGTGGTGACCTGCGGCATCTTGTTGATCCTGATGGCCGGGTACTGGCAGACCGAGCCCGGCGACATCGTCATGTCCGACATCGGGATCTGGTTGGGCCGCTGGTTGTAATACACCGACAGGTAGGCGTCGTCGGTGAAGCGCTTCCAGGCGAGGGTGTCGCCCTCGTTCTGGGCCTTCAGGCCGAAGGTGATGGTCGGCCAGCCCCAGTTGGCGGCGTCCTGGACGAGGTTGCGCACCGCGCCGTCCTCGCCGTACTCCAGCCAGCCGCCGGGGCAGCTGCCGCTCCAGCCCTTGGCGGTGTTGATGGTCTGCAGGTAGCGGCTCCAGAAGCCGGAGGCGTTCTGGGCGTTCCAGTTCAGGCTGGGGGAGATGTAGCCGGTGCTCCACAATTCGACGGGGCGGGCGTCGCAGGAGTACGACCAGCTCTCGTAGGTGCCGAAGGTGGCGGAGAGGACCTGTTTGCCGACGAAGGGGTTGGACACCTGGAAGAACGCCCGCTTGACGTCGGCCGGCACACAGCGCGAGTCGCCGTTGCAGTAGCCGACGCCCCAGTCGTGGACGTAGCTGCTGTTGAATGAGAAGTGCCAGTACGCCTGGTTCGGGTAGCTGCGCGAGACACCCGCCCAGTCGCCCGCGTGCGGGGTGTTCCACGCCGGGTCGATCATCACCGGGTAGACCGTGTCCGGGGCATCCAGCATGCCCTGGTCGGGCGTGAGCAGCAGGCCATCCTTGGGCAGGTCGACCTTGAGACGGGTCATCTTGGCGCCCTCGCCGGGCAGGTCGCCGTAGCCGGAGGCGGGGTCGTTCTGCGCGGGGGCAGCAGGGGCAGCAGGGGCAGCAGGGGCGACAGGGGCAGCAGGGGCGGACGGGGCGTCGGACTGCGGGTCCGCCTGCGGGGCAGTCTTAGAGGACTTCGGAGCGTCGGCCGGGGCGGGGGTGCTCGGCGCGGCGGTGGCCGGCTTGGAGGAGTCCCACATCACCGGGACGGGCGCCTCGAAGACGGTGCCACCGCCGGAGGTGTCCTTCGCCTTGAGGGTGCCGTCCGCCTCCTGGCTGAACGCCAGGCCGTTGCCCTGCAGGCCGAGCCGGAGCTGGTCCAGCTCGGGGTTCTTCGCGGCCGCGGCCGTGTGCACCACGATGACCTGGGTGAACCCGGTCTTGGTGGCGGACAACCGCAGGTCCACATCCGGCAGGATCGACGGGTACTCGGCGGTTGCGCCGTTGATCGTCGGCTTGGGCAGCGGCTTTGGCCAGCTGAGCTTCAGCTCCTTGCCGGCCCGGGCCATCGTGACCAGTGGCGCGCTGCCGCCACCGGAGAACCGCAGGTCGGCGGTGGAACCCTTGGGGGCGACGGCGCCGCCGGGCAGCGTCTGCAGCGTCGGGTCGAGCTCCACCCAGGCGCCGTTCTTGCGCACCCGCTTGGGCTGGACGTAGGTGGTCGTCTTCAACTTGCCGTCAGGTAGGGCGACGGTGTCACTGGTCTCGCTGCGCTTGGCGAGCACCTCGACCGGCTTGCCCGAGCGCGCGGCCTCGTGGACGGCGAGGGTCTCGGCGGTGTCCTGGGCGTTCGTAGCGCCGGTCGGAGGTATCGCTCCTGTGGCGGCGGTGGCCGGCACCACCGCGGTCGCGGCCAGCGCGACCGCGGCGAGGGCCGCGGCGAGCAGACTGCCCGACTGCCTTGCTGCTGTTCTCACTGCGTTAGCTCCGACTTATTGGTAAGGGCAAAGAGTGAACGGACCCTGGTGGGCGCGCAAAGGCCCTGTCACGGTTCATCAGAAAAGCACGAGGGATGACTCTGGGGGCCGCCGTGTCAGGCGGGGAGACTCGGGCAGGGGGCACATCACATGCGACGGGGCGGTTGTGGGATTGGGCAGGCGGCCGCTGAGGTGAAGTGTGCCAGCGTACGATCCGGGCAAGTTGGCAATGCGTCGGCCTCTTCTTCGGATTCCGTCTGTGGTTCGCAGACCCGCACCGCGCTGCGCTCCGACGTCCTCGGCGCGCTCGGTGTCCTCAAGGTCGCCACCGCCGACCAGCTCCAGCGCCTGCTGCGCCCCGGGGCGGCGTCGAACAAGGCGATCCGGCAGGCGCTCGGCGACCTCGCGCTGCACGGCCTGGTCGCCTCCGACGGCAACACCCGGGACCGCCAAAAAACCTGGCGGCTGGAGGGAACGGCCGGACTGGAGGCGGCTGGCCACGTCCTCGGCCTGCCCCGCGCCGACATGGGCTCCACGGCCCGCGGCGCCGGACGCTCCGGCGCCCAGCACGCGATGGCGGTCAACGAGACGATCAGCGCGTTCGTCTCAATGCTGTTGATCTTGATTCGGCGGGACGATCACCTGGACCCCTCCTCATGTCGGCTGCGGGCTGCCGCTGGTTTGGCCGACTCGGCTCGGGTGTTCGCAGAGGGCTGGTTCAGTCCATGGTGAACGGCTTGCCGTCGAGGGTGAGGATGTTCGGGTCGGTGCCCAGGTCAGGAGGAGTACTTGGGGGCTGCTGGCGCCGTGTGCCGCGTCGCCTTGGAGTTGCTTGTCGATGGCGTCGATGGTCGCCTGCTTCCAGGCGTTCTTGGGGGTGGCCAGGACCAGGTGCGGCCGGACGGTGTGTGGCAGGCTCCGGAGATCGGGGTGCCGGTCCTGATGGTCGAGGTCGACCGTTCCACTATGGCGCCGGAGCGGGTCGCGGCGAAGTTCACCGCCTACCGCGAGCTGTTCCGTACCAAGGTGAAGAGCACCGACCCCGCGCCGGCCGGGCAGGACCCGGCCGACCGTACGGTGCACTGGTGGCGCCGTACCTACCCCGGCCCCCACACCCGGCCCGGTTACCCGCCCGTCGCCCTGGTCGTCAGCGGCGCCGGGCCCGTCGCCCTGGCAGGCCGCCAGGAGGCCGTGGCGGACCTGTCGGCCGAGTGCTGGCGCGGCACCGGGTGGACCGTGACCCAGGACGACAACGAGGGCGACGGCTGGCGCGAGTACGACGACGCCGTGCCCGTCCTCGCGACCACGCTGGAGCTGCTGGCCGAGTACGGCCCCCTCGGCCCCGTCTGGTGGCGCTACGGCCGCCAAGGCCGGCACTGTCTGCTCGACGCGCTGGAGAACCCGGACAACCGCGCCGCCTACAACCAGCGCCAGAAGGCCCGGGAGAAGAAGGCCCGCCAGGAGCACCGAGAGTGGATGCGCACACTCGCCTGCGCCGACTGCGGCAACGTCCCGAAGAAGGAGAGCACCTGGCACTACGGCCCCGACGGCTTCCGCGTGGAGTGGACCCGCGAACCCGGCGACCGCTGCTGGACCTGCCACCAGGAACGAGAGGAACGCCTGGAGCGGGAGGCCCAGGAGCAGCTGGAAGCGGCCCGGGCGGCGAACGCCGTGCGGCGTCCGTGCTGGTCGTGCCGGGGCTCGATCGGTGGGGAGGAGGGCTCGAAGCTGGAGCTGACCGGGAAGGCCGGCCCGGGTCGGCTGGAGTGCCCGAAGTGCGAACAGGACCGTGCCGTCAAGGACTTGGGCCCGCTGGTGCTGCCCGCCCCGACCAAGCGCGAGCAGGTGGCCGCGCTGGTCTCCACCCCGGATGACCCGTGGTGGGAAGACCGGCTACTGCACGCCAAGCTCTACCCGGCGAAGGGCCGCCGGGTGTGACCTGTTGGTTGTGGTGGGCGTGAAATGGCCTCTCTCGCGGTGTTGTCTGGACCTTTGGTTGTGCCTGTTGGGGGTGTCTGGTGGGTGGTGTCGGGTGGCTGGTGTGGTGACTGTATGTGGTGGTGGGTGGGGGTTGGGGGCCAGGCCGGGCCGGTTGCGGTGTGGTGGGCTGTTTTCGTGGGTGAATTCCGCCGGGTATTCCGCCCGGTTGTTTTGGTGGATTGGCCGCTGGATGGTGGTGTGAATTCGGGTTGGATCTGCTGGGTTAGGGTGGTGGCGGGGGTTGGTGTTCGGTTTCGCCAAGGCCGGGCCCGCCGTCCGGGCCCGGCCTTGGCTGCGCCGCCGTCCCGGGCCCTGCTGCTGCGCCTGCTTGGCCGCCGTCGTTCCGGGTCCGCCGTCCGGGCCTCGCTGTGCCGCTGCTGCCGTCCCGCCGTGTTGCCGTGCCGGCCTCGCTGTGCCGCCGTCCGGGCTGTGCCAGCCGCTGCGCCTCCTGGCTGGGCGGTTGGGTGGCCGTCAGGCCGCCCTGGGGGGTCGTTCTGGTGGTGGGTGGGTGGGACAGGGTGTGGGACGGGGAGCCGGTCATGCTGGTTTCTTGCGGGTGTAGCAGTGGTGAGCGGCGAGGTCGCACCTGTTGTGCATCTTGACCGCGGACCGGGTGAGGGGCCGGCGGCCGGGTGGGTCGGCCCGGCCGGCGGCGGGGGCTCAGTGGCGGAGCAGGTGCTGTGCGAGGAGGGTGACGGGCAGGGCCCCGGCGGCGCCGGCCGCGCCCAGGAGCGCTCGGCGGCCCAGGACCCTGGCGTGGGACCGCCACCGCTGCCCGCGCGCCCTGGTGGGAGCCGCGAGCCGTTCCGGCGTAGGTTTCATGGTGATGCTCCTGTTGGTGAAGACGGGGTGTCGGCTGGGGAGCCCCGACCAGCGCCGGCCAGCGCTGGTCGATCACGGGGCTCCCCGGGCCCTGTCAGGCCGTCAGATACGGCCCGGTTGCCGGAAATGTACTGCCCGTGAGTACTCCACGCGGCGCCCGTCCAGGTCCGCCCTGAGGTACGCCCCGCCGTCCTGCTGCTGGGCCTGGTCGCCGTCCTGGTCGGCCGCCAGGCCGTCTCGCTGCGCCCGTCTCGGGGGTCCGGCCGCTGCCCGCCGTGCCCGCGCCCGCCCTGGTGGCGTCCCGCCCGCTGCCAGGGCGGCCCGCTGCTGCGCCCTGGCCGCGGTCCTGGCCGTCGTCCTGGTCCGGTGTTCGGTTTGGTGTCGCTGCTCCGGGAATTGCTCCGTTGACGTCGAGCGGGATTTCCTCGGCGGTATGGAACGGCGGTCGCCGTGTCGGCGCGGAGGGCCGTAGGCCACTTTCCGGTGTGCCTGAATTCGATTTCCGCCCGCTGCGCCCCGCAAGGCTTTCAAATTGCCGCCTGAAAGAGAGTGGAAATAAATTCGCATTCTCGCCTGGAGCGCGGCCGGATAGAGCCGGTATGGACGGTTGCCGTGAGGTTGCCCGTTCACGTCCCGCGCCCGTCTGGGAACCGGCAGGATAGGGCTGTACGGAAGTCGTGGAAACGCCGCCGGATTCGCTTCGGATTCCGGCCGGGAGTCTGCGGTTGAGGGCCCGTCAGGGACCGCTGCACGGGGTGCCCGAGAGGGACCGCCACAGGGGCCGGGGAGGCCCGGGCCGGACCGGAGGCCCACTGGCGGCCCCCGAGGGCCGCAGGCCCCGCCCCAGGGGCGGCGGATGGGCTGTCAGCCCAGCAATCAGGCGGCGGACCGGCCACCTGCCGGGACCCGAGCCGGTGCCCGCGGCTGGGACGGGGAGGGCGCGGGGCAGGGAGGCCGGCCCACTTCGGCGTGCCGCCGGGGCGTAGCCCCGGACGCCCCGCAGGGGTGGGCCCGAGCCCGGGGCACGGTGCTTTCTGATGATCGGCGTTTGGTTTTCACTGGCTCGGCATGGCTGTTCACCGGGGTGGCCGAGGTTCTTTTCCCTGGTCACGGGTGTCCGTAGCCGGGGT
>NZ_JBHYGR010000183.1:0-15864 GCF_042738155.1 Kitasatospora sp. NPDC059088
CACCGGGCCGTGGCTCCGGCGGGGGGGACCCGGTGGGAGTTTGGGCCCCCGCCGACCATTCATACACAAATGCCCCCCCGGGTTTCGGGGGGGGGCCTTTTCGCGTTCTCAGGGCTTCCGGCGGACGACAGGACCACGGGCGAAAAAATCTTGGCCGGTCGTGTCGAGAACCCGTGGCCGGCTCCGTCCCAGGGGTGAGCGCGGCCACAATGGGTCGCACGAGCTCCGAAGGAGAAGCACGATGGCCAAGTACCTGCTGCTCAAGCACTACCGAGGCGCCCCGACTCCGGTCAACTGCGCGCCGATGGACCAGTGGACGCCGGAGGAGGTCACGGCGCACATCACGTACATGCAGGACTTCGCGGCCCGGCTGGAGCAGACCGGCGAGTTCGTCGACGCCCAGGCGCTCGCGCCCGAGGGGTCGTGGGTGCGGTACGACGGCGAGGGGCGGCCGCCGGTGACGGACGGTCCGTTCGCGGAGACCAAGGACCTCATCGCCGGCTGGATGGTGATCGACGTGGACAGCCACGAGCGCGCCCTGGAGCTGGCCGGTGAGCTGTCGGCGGCCCCGGGGGCCGGTGGGAAGCCGATCCACGAGTGGCTGGAGCTGCGTCCGTTCCTGGCGATGCCGCCGACCGTCACGGAGTGACCTCTCCCGTGACCTTCCCGATGAACGAGGCCCTGATCCGGGGCCTCACCCCGGGTGTGCTGGGTGTCCTCGTCCGCCGCGGAGCCGACTTCGCGGCGGCCGAGGACGCCGTGCAGGAGGCGCTGGTCGAGGCGGTCCGCGTCTGGGCGGGCGATCCGCCGCGGGATCCGAAGGGCTGGCTGGTCACCGTCGCCTGGCGGAAGTTCCTCGACGCGACCAGGGCGGACACCGCCCGCCGCCGCCGGGAGGACCTGGTCGACCAGGAGCCGGAGCCCGGTCCGGCGGCCTCGGTGGACGACACCCTGCAGCTCTACTTCCTGTGCGCCCACCCGTCGTTGACGCCGTCCTCCGCGGTCGCGCTCACCCTGCGCGCGCTCGGTGGGCTGACCACCCGGCAGATCGCCCAGGCCTATCTGGTGCCCGAGGCGACCATGGCGCAGCGGATCAGCCGGGCCAAGCGCACCGTCTCGGCGGTCCGCCTCGATCGGCCGGGCGACGTCGCGACCGTGCTGCGGGTGCTCTACCTGGTGTTCAACGAGGGCTACTCCGGGGACGTCGACCTCGCTGCCGAGGCGATCCGGCTGACCCGGCAGCTGGCGGCGGCGATCGACCACCCCGAGGTGGCGGGGCTGCTGGCGCTGATGCTGCTGCACCACGCCCGGCGGGCCGGCCGGACCGGTCCCGACGGAAGCCTGGTGCCGCTCGCGGAGCAGGACCGGCGGCTCTGGGACACCGGCGCGATCGCGGAGGGCGTCGGCATCCTGCAGACGGCCCTGGCCCGGGACCGGCTGGGGGAGTTCCAGGCCCAGGCGGCCATTGCGGCGCTGCACGCAGACGCGCCCACCGCCGGGGAGACCGACTGGGTGCAGATCGTCGAGTGGTACGACGAGTTGGTGCGGCTGACGGACAGTCCGGTGGTGCGGCTGAACCGTGCGGTGGCGGTCGGTGAGGCCGACGGGCCGCGGGCCGGCCTGGCGGCGCTCGGTGGACTGGACGAGGCGCTGCCCCGGTACGCGGCCGCCGCGGCGTACCTCCACGAGCGTGCCGGGGAGCCGGTGGTGGCGGCCCGGCTGTACGCCGAGGCGGCCCGCCGGGCGTCCAACCTCGCGGAGCGCGACCACCTCACGCGCCAGGCGGCCCGGCTCAACGCCGGCCGCCGCACCTGATCCGGTGCCTCAGAGCCGGCCGGCCGCCTTGAGCGCCAGGTAGGTGTCCGCCAGCGCCGGGGCGATCTGGGCCGGTGGGGCGTCGAGGACGGTGACCCCGCTGCGGGTGAGGCGGTCGGCGGTGTTCCGGCGGTCGGCGCGGGTCTGTTCGGCGGCGGCGGCGCCGTAGACGGCCTCCACGGTGCCGCGGCCGGCGGCCAGCACGTCCAGGTGCGGGTCGGCGACGGAGGCGAGGACGACCTCGTGGCGCTTGGTGAGCAGCGGCAGCAGTGGGCGCAGGCCGTCCTCGACGGAGGCCGCGTCCAGGCCGGTGAGCAGGACGACGAGCGAGCGGTGCGGCGCCATCGTGAGCGCGGTGGAGACCAGCGCGCGCATGTCGGTCTCGTGCAGCGCGGGTTCCAGCAGGGCCATCGCGTTGGTGAAGGAGGGCAGGATCTCGCTGGGGGAGCTGCCGATGACCGAGGCGCGCTTGCGGGCGTCGTGGGCGAGCAGGTCGACCCGGTCGCCGGCGCGGGTGGCGAGGGCGGTGAGCAGCAGGGCGGCGTCGAGGGCGGCGTCCAGGCGGGGGGCGTCGCCGACGCGGCCGGCCGAGGTGCGGCCGGTGTCGAGGACGATCAGGATGTGGCGGTCGCGTTCGGGGCGCCAGGTGCGGACGGCGACGGTGTTGCGGCGGGCGCTGGCGCGCCAGTCGATGGAGCGGACGTCGTCGCCGGGCAGGTACTCCCGCAGCGAGTCGAACTCGGTGCCCTGGCCCCGGGTCAGCACCGAGGTCCGGCCGTCGAGTTCGCGCAGCCGGGCGAGCCGGGAGGGCAGGTGCTTGCGGCTGTTGAACGGGGGGAGGGCGCGGACCGTCCAGGGGACGTGGTGGGAGCCCTGGCGCCCGGCCAGGCCGAGCGGGCCGAGCGAGCGGACCGTCACGCGGTGGGCGTGGTGGTCGCCGCGGCGGCCCGGGGTGAGCACGGTGACGGCGCGGCGCCGTTCGCCGCCGGGGACGGCGAGGGTGTGCCGGGAGGCGGTCTCGGAGGTGCCGGGGCGCCAGGCGGAGGGGGCCCAGGCGTCGCGGACCAGGGCCCGCAGCGGCCGTCCGGAGGTGTTGCTGACGGTCAGTTCGACCGAGGCGGTGTCGCCGAGCCGGACGGTGGTGTCGCCGCCCCGGGCGATCCGCAGGCTGCGGACGGGGGCGGCGAGCACCAGGTCGACCAGGACGGCGAGCAGGACGGCGCCGGTGACGGCTCCGATCCCGGTCCAGGAGGGCAGCAGGAGGCCCACGAAGAGCGCGCCGAGCGCGGCGATCAGGGCGGTTCGCCCGGTGAGGGCCATGCGGGTGCGCTCCTTCGGAAGCCCGGTGAGTTCGAGGACCCGGTACGCCTACCGGTGGTGGATCAGCGGGGGGCGGGCGTCTGGGCGAGGACGGCCTGGATGACGGAGTCGGCGGTGACGCCCTCCATCTCGGCCTCGGCGCGCAGCGCGACGCGGTGCCGCAGGGTGGGCAGGGCGAGCGCCTTGACGTCGTCCGGGGTGACGTAGTCCCGCCCGGCCAGCCAGGCCCAGGCGCGCGAGGCGGCGAGCAGCGCGGTGGCACCGCGCGGGGAGACGCCGATCGACAGCGACGGGGACTGCCGGGTGGCACGGCAGAGGTCGACGATGTACGCCAGGATCTCGGGCGAGACGGTGAGCTTCGCGATCTGCTCGCGGGCGGCGGCCAGGTGCTCGGGCCCGGCGACCGGGCGGACGCCGGCGGCGGCGAGGTCCTTGGGGTCGAAGCCGGAGGCGTGCCGGGACAGGACCTGGAACTCCTGGTCGCGGTCGGGCAGCGGGAGGATCAGCTTGAGCAGGAAGCGGTCCAGCTGGGCCTCGGGCAGCGGGTAGGTGCCCTCGTACTCGACCGGGTTCTGGGTCGCGGCGACCAGGAACGGGACGGGCAGCGCGCGCGGTTCGCCGTCGACGGTGACCTGCCGCTCCTCCATGGCCTCCAGCAGGGCGGCCTGGGTCTTGGGCGGGGTGCGGTTGATCTCGTCGGCGAGCAGCAGGTTGGTGAAGACCGGGCCGGGCTGGAAGGAGAACTCGGCGGTGCGGGCGTCGTAGACGAGCGAGCCGGTGACGTCGCCGGGCATCAGGTCGGGGGTGAACTGGATGCGCTTGGTCCCCAGGCTGAGCGCCGTGGACAGGGTGCGCACCAGCAGGGTCTTGGCGACGCCGGGGACGCCCTCCAGCAGCACGTGGCCGCCGCAGAGGAGGGCCACCACCAGGCCGGTGACGGCGGCGTCCTGGCCGACGACGGCCTTGCCGATCTCGGCGCGCAGGGCGGTCAGGGCCGCGCGCGGGTCGGTGACGGGGGTGGCGGGCGCCGTGCCGGGGGTGATGCGGAGCTGGGCGGTTGCCTGTTCGGTCACGGGTTCCGTACCTGCCTTTCGAGGGCGTCGAGGTCGTCGGCGAGCCGCAGCAGTGCGGCGTCGTCGGTCGGGGGCGGGCCGTACAGCAGGGCCCGGACGTCCCCGGCGGGTCGCGCGGGGAGGCGGTCGGCGACGGCCGCGCAGAGTGCCTCCGGCTCCGGTCCGCCGGCCTGGAGCGGGAGGCCCAGGGCGGGGGCGAGGCGGTGGGCGGTGGCGCGGCGCAGCGCCTCGGCGGCGCGGCCGTGGGCCTTGGCCCGCCGGTAGAGGCGGGCGCGGCCCTCGGTGGTCTCGGCGGCGCGGACCACCACGGGCAGGTTCTCGCTGACCACCGGGCCGAGTCGGCGGGCCCGCCAGAGGGCGGCGAGCACGGCGGCGACGGCCAGTTGGTAGAAGGCCCAGTGCCAGCCCTTCGGGATGTAGTCGCCGAAGCTCTTGCGCGGGGTGCCCTCGGCGACCGGCGCGGAGTAGTCGGGCAGGTGCCAGGTGAGGCGGGGCTGTGAGCCGAGCAGGCCGAGGGCGAGCGAGGCGTTGCCGTCGTCGGCGAGCCGGCGGTTCTGCAGGAACTCGCCGCTGCCGAGGACGATGACGTTGCCGCCGCCGTCGTCGGGGGTGCTGACCAGCGGGTAGCCGTGGTGGTACGGGTAGCAGCCGTCGCCTCGGCTGCCGCTGGTGTAGAGCGTGCCGCCCATCGCGGCGGCGCCGGCCCGTACGGCTTCGGGGAGGGCGCAGCCCGGGTGGGTGCTGCGGACGGACGTGAACGGGACGCCGCCGACCTCGTCGGAGGTGCGGATGCCGGGGGCGAGCGTGCTGAGGGCGGCCGGGCCGGGGTTGATCAGGACCAGCCGCCGGTGCCGGGCGGCGGCGACGGCGCGCAGCTCGGCCGGGCTCAGCAGGTCGGGTTCGGGCAGCACCAGGGTGTCGGCGCCGTCGGCGGGTGCCGTGGGGTCGGTGCGCAGTTCGGTCCGGACGCCCTGGCCCTGGAGCAGGGCGACCACGGCGTGGGTGCCGTCGGCGTCGTAGGAGCGGGGGTCGAGCGGCGGGTAGCGGTGGCCGGTGTTGAGGACGGCGAGGCCGACGGCGGCGACCAGCAGGACGGCGAGGGCGACCAGGTACCAGCGGGCGCGGCGGGCCAGGCCGCGCCCGGTGGGGGCGAGGCTGGTCGGTGCGGCGTCGGCGGCGGGTCGTTCGGCGGCGGGTCGTTCGGGGGTGGGGGGAGCCGGGGCGGTGCTGGTCATGCCGCTCCTCCCGGGGTCGGGGTCGGGGCCGGCGCCGGGGCGGTGGCCGCGGCGTGGGCGAGCACCGGGCGGCTGCGCTCCAGGGCCCGGTCGAGGTCCAGCAGCAGCTGGTACGCGGCCTGGTCGGCGGTGCGCTCGCCGTAGGCGATGTCGTCGAAGGTGCGGGCGGCGGCGGTCAGTGCGGCGGCCTGGTCGGGCAGGGCCCGGCCGGCTTCGGCGGCGGCCTCGTCGGCGGTGCGGCCGGGGCGGGTGTCGAGCAGGGTGCGCTCCTCCAGGGCCCGGACCAGCGCGCGCATCTGCTCGCGGACGGCTTCGGTCCAGCGGCCGGCGGCGGCGTGCCCGGCGGCGTCGGCGCGGTACTGCGCGGCGGTGCGCGGGCCGGCGGCGCCGTACACGCCGTAGTCGGTGCGGGCGGCGCGCTTGGGCGCGCCGAGGCGCCACCAGAGGGCGGCGGCGATCACCGCGGCGACGACCAGGAAGAGCACCAGTCCGGTGGTGCCGTCGGTGCCCCCGCCGGAGATGCTGCCCATGGCGCGGTCGATGTGGTCCCAGATCCAGTCGATGACCCGTTCCAGGACGCTCGGGTCGTTCTTGTGGTACTCGGCCTTGAGCAGCTCGTCGCGGGCGGCGTCGCGGGCCGGGTCCCGTGGAACGGTGACCGGGGCGCCGCCGGCGGCGAGGAGCCTGTCCCCCCAGATAGGCATCCGGTTCAGTGCCTCGCGGTGGTCTGGTCGGCGTGGCCGCTCCAGCCGGTGCCGCCCTGTCCGGGCAGTCCGGCGGCGCGGGCGAGCTCGATGTCCAGGGCCTCGCGGCGGATCCGCTGGTCGATGTAGACCAGCACGCCGACGGCGGCCAGGAACGGGGTGGTCAGGGCGGAGGCGATGATCCCGGCGAGCGCGGTCAGCACCATCATGCCGACGGACTCGTGGGCGGTGTCGCCGAGCCGGTCCATGGAGCCGAGGCCGAGGACCAGGCCGAGGAAGCGGAACGGGATGGCGAGGGTCACTCCGACGATCCCGGCCAGCACCCGGCTCAGCAGGACGATGCCGAGGATCCGCCACCAGGAGCCGCGGGCCAGCCGGCGGGAGCGCGAGAGCGCGGTCACCACGCCCTGCTTCTCCAGCATCAGCGCGGGGGCGGCCATGCTGTAGCGGATCAGCAGCCAGAGGCCGACCGGGACGGTCAGCAGGCCGACCAGGAACAGCAGGGCCGCGGTGCCGGGCGTGTCCGAGCCGCCCGCGGTGTAGCCGATCAGCGGGGTGAAGCCGAGCAGCACCACGCCGACGCTCATCAGGGTGGTGAGCACGGTGAGCCCGAGCAGTTGCAGCAGCCGGGGGCGGGCGTCGCGCCAGGCGTCGCCGGCGGTCACCGGTCGGCCGAGGACGGCGCGGCTGACCACGATGGTGAGCAGGGCGACGGCCAGCGCGTCGAGCAGCAGCGACAGCGGCATGGTGGCGAGCAGGGTGAGCAGCTGGGTGGAGGCGCCGGTACGGCCCTTGACCAGCAGCTTGGCGACGAAGGCGCCGGCCTGGTCGACGACGGCGATGCCGAGCGAGAGGGTGAGCGCGGTGCGCCAGTTCCGGCGGACGGTGGTGACGGCGCCGTCGAGCAGTTCGCCGATGCTGAGCGGGCGCAGCGGGATGACGCCGGGCCGGGGGCTGCGCGCGCTCTCCCAGCCGTACGGGCCCTGGCCGGGGGGCTGGGTGCCGCGGTTCGGCTGTCCGTACTGGGCGCCCCAGGCGGGTGCGGCCTGAGGGGGTGCCGACGGCCCGGGCACGGCGGCGGGCGCGTCGGCCGGGGGCCGGGTGCCGTCGCGGGGTGGCTCGGACGAGCTGGGCGAGGCCCAGCCCGGAGTGTCGGTCATCACTGCTCCTCGGAGGGGCGTCCTGGGCGCGGCTCCGGGCGGATCTTTCGCCCGCGCGCAGCGCCCATCGTGCCATGGGGCCCGGAGACGCCCCAGGGGTATCCGGTTGCTGATCGACAACGGGGGCCGCCGGGGGGTCGGACGGCGGGTTCCGGTCAGTTCGGAGGCGCTCCGAGGAGGGCTATTCGCCCGGTATGGCCGGAATTCGACGGCGGTGGAGTTGGCCGTTGTGGAGCAATGGCACTGCTGTGCGGCAGGTCACAATCCGGTAATGAGAAGATGGACCCATGAAGGGACGCGTCCTCGTCGTTGATGACGACTCCGCACTGGCCGAGATGCTCGGCATCGTGTTGCGTGGTGAGGGTTTTGAGCCGTTTTTCGTCGCGGATGGGGACAAGGCGCTAGCCGCGTTCCGGGAGAGCAAGCCCGATCTGGTCCTGCTCGACCTGATGCTGCCCGGCCGGGACGGCATCGACGTGTGCCGGCAGATCCGGGCCGAGTCCGGCGTCCCGATCGTCATGCTGACCGCGAAGACCGACACGGTCGACGTCGTGGTGGGCCTGGAGTCCGGCGCCGACGACTACGTCACCAAGCCGTTCAAGCCCAAGGAGCTGGTGGCCCGGGTGCGCGCGCGGCTGCGCCGTGCCGAGGAGCCGACACCCGAGCAGCTGACCATCGGCGACCTGGTGATCGACGTGGCCGGCCACTCGGTGAAGCGGGACGGGCGCAGCATCCCGCTGACCCCGCTGGAGTTCGACCTGCTGGTCGCGCTGGCCCGCAAGCCCTGGCAGGTGTTCACCCGCGAGGTGCTGCTGGAGCAGGTGTGGGGCTACCGCCACGCGGCGGACACCCGCCTGGTCAACGTCCACGTGCAGCGCCTCCGTTCCAAGATCGAGAAGGACCCGGAGCGCCCCGAGATCGTGGTGACCGTCCGCGGCGTCGGCTACAAGGCCGGACCCAGCTGACGTGACGGACCGGGCTGACGACACCCCGTCGGGTTCCGCGACCGACGGGGCGGGGGCCGTGCGCGGGGACGTGCTGAGTTCGACCACCCGCCGCCGTCGCGGCCCGTCCGGAGTGTTCGGTCTGATGAAGCGTCAGCTCAGGCGCCCGGCACGCCGGGTCACCACGCTGTACCGCCGGTCGATCCAGTTGCGCGTGGTCGCGGTGTCCCTGCTGGCCTCCATCGCGGTGGTCCTGGTGCTGGGCGTGGTCGTGGTGGCGCAGGTGCGCACCGGCCTGCTCGACACCAAGATCGACGCGGCCCGGGCGCAGGCCCGGATCGGCTTCCAGGTCGAGCAGAAGAAGATCGACGAGGCCCGGGACCAGGCGCTGCGCGGCGCCGTCGACCCGAGCACCGCGGAGACCGGCACCTGGCTGCTGCGCCAGGTCAACGACCTCGCCGCGAGCGGGCAGACGGTCTACTCGGTGATCGCGATGGCCCCCGGCACCGGGACGGTCGTGCCGGACAGCGCCGGCTTCGCGCCGCGCTACTCGGGCGACATCCAGCCCAGCAGCATCCCGGACAGCCTGCGCGCGAAGCTCTTCGAAGAGCCCGGCCAGATGTTCGACCAGCCGACCCGGATCCACCGCTCGCCCGAGGGCGGCGGCAAGAGCGAGCCCGGACTGGCCCTCGGCATGCAGTTCGTCGGCCCGGCCGACACCAGCTACCAGCTGTTCTACGTGTTCTCCTTCGGCCAGGAGACCGACACCCTCAACCTGATCACCGGCACCCTGGCGACCGCCGGCGTGTTCGTGGTGATCCTGATGGGCGGCATCGCCTGGGTCGTGGTGCGCCAGGTGGTCACCCCGGTCCGGATGGCCGCGGGCATCTCCGAGCGGCTCGCCGACGGACACCTGGAAGAGCGGATGAAGGTGACCGGGACGGACGACATCGCCCGCCTCGGGGAGTCGTTCAACCGGATGGCCAACGCCCTCCAGGCGCAGATCCGCCAGCTGGAGGAGCTCTCCCGGGTGCAGCGGCGCTTCGTCTCGGACGTCTCGCACGAGCTGCGCACCCCGCTGACCACGGTCCGGATGGCCGCCGACCTGATCTACGACAGCCGCGAGGACCTGGACCCGATGGCGGCCCGCTCGGCGGAGCTGCTCCAGGGCCAGCTGGACCGCTTCGAGTCGCTGCTCGCCGACCTGCTGGAGATCAGCCGCTTCGACGCCGGCGCCGCGATCCTGGACGCCGAGCCGGTCGACCTGCGGGAGATCGTCGGCCGGGTGGTCGAGGCCGCCGAACCGCTGGCCGAGGCCAAGGGCAGCGCCGTGGTGATCCGCGGTGACGGCGAGCCGGTGCTCGCCGAGGTGGACTCCCGCCGGATCGAGCGCATCCTGCGCAACCTGGTGGTCAACGCGCTGGAGCACGGCGAGGGCCGCGACGTGGTCGTGCGCCTCGGCTCGGCCGACGGCGCCGTCGCGGTCGGCGTGCGCGACTACGGCATCGGACTCAAGCCGGGCGAGGCCTCCCGGGTGTTCCACCGCTTCTGGCGGGCGGACCCGTCCCGGGTGCGCACCACCGGCGGCACCGGGCTGGGCCTGTCCATCGCGGTCGAGGACGCCCACCTGCACGGCGGCTGGCTCCAGGCCTGGGGCGAGCCCGGTGGCGGCTCGCACTTCCGGCTGACCCTGCCGCGCACCCGCGGCGGCGAGATCAACCGGGCGCCGTTCCGGCTGGAGCCGGAGGACTCCCGCAACAACCGGGGCCTGGGCGCGTACGGCACGCCGTACCGGCGGGCGATCGCCCCGGCGGGCGCCACGGCGATGACCGCCGCCGAGGAGCAGGCCGAGGCGCCGGAGGGGCCCGGCAACGGGCTGGGCAGCGGCCTCGGCGGAGTGCTGAACATCGGCCCCGGACTGGGCCGGAGCCGGCTGCCCGAGGGGCCGCGCGCGGACCCCTCGGACGTGCGGACGGCGGGGGCCGGTTACGGCGTCATCGGCGCCCAGGTCATGGTGGACCCGACGCCCGGACGGCCGTCGGTGGCGCAGCGTACGGCGGAGCCGGACGTGACGGGTGGGACGGACCTGGAGGGGTCGCAGCGTGCGAAGGACGAGCAACACGACTAGGGGCCTGCCCCGGCGTCGGTCCGCGGACGGGCGTCGGTCCGTGGGCGGGCGTCGGTCCGTGGGCGGGAGTGCGAGGACCGGCCCCGCGCCGCTGCTCGTGGCGGTGGCCGGCGCGGTGCTCGTCACCCTGGTGGCGAGCGGCTGCGCGGCCATGCCGGACTCCGGCGGCATCACCAAGGTGGAGCTGTCCCAGGGCTCGGCCGACAAGAACCTGCAGGCCAGGGTCTTCCCGGTGGCGCCCGGCAAGGGCGCCAAGCCGCGCGAGCTGCTGACCGGGTTCCTGGACGCGGTGACCGCCGACGAGGGGTACGAGACCGCGCGCAAGTACCTCACCGAGCGCGCCGCGGCGAGCTGGAACCCGGATGCGGGCATCCAGGTGCTCTCCGCCACGAAGATCCCGCTGGACCAGGTCGCCGACGCCGACACCAAGTACTCGTCGACGGTCTCCGGGCAGCTGGTGGCCAAGGTCGACGACAAGCACTCCTACCTGCTGGTGGCGGGGCAGAACAACAACGTCTTCGACTTCACCTTCGTGCGCGAGCACGACGGCGACTGGCGGATCGATTCGCTGCCGCCCGGCGTGATCATGAACGAGACCAACTTCCGGAACAGCTTCCGGCAGGTCGAGCGCTTCTTCTACAGCACCCCCGACCCGTCCGTGCCGGCCCCCGCCAACGGCGGCCAGGAGGTGCTGATAGCCGACCCGATCTACCTGCGCCGCCGGATCGACCCGCTGACCTCGGCCGCCAAGGCGCTGGTCTCCGGGCCGTCGACCTGGCTCTCGCCGGTGGTCCGGACGGCCTTCCCGACCGGCACCACGGTCGACAAGGTGAGCATCGACGACAGCCGGATCGCCCACGTGCAGGTCGGCGGGGCCGACCTGGCCGACCCGCTGGCCTGCCGGCGGATGGCGGCCCAGCTCTTCTACACCTTCACCGACCAGGGCAAGGGCCAGGTCGAACGGCTGGAACTGCGCGGTCAGCGGGGCTCCTGCACGGCCAGTCGCACCGACGACCCGGCCGTCGGCCCCGGCGCGCTGGCCGGGCGACTGCCCGTGCAGCAGTACTACCAGCGCGCCGACAACGGCGCCCTGATGGCGGCCGACGACGGGCACACCGGCGACCCGGTGCCCGGGGTGCTCGGCAAGCCGCACGCGAGCGGAGCGCCCGTCCTGGGCGCCGTCGCGGTCAGCCGGGACGGCGCCCAGGCCGCCGCGCTCTCGGACGACGGCCACCAGCTCTACGCGGTGCCGCTGCAGGCCGGCACGGCGACGATGCCCGAACCGGTGCTCAGCTCCCCGGCGAAGGCCGGCACCAAGGACGACGGCCTCGCCTCGCCCAGCTGGGACGGCCGCGGCGACCTCTGGGTGGTGGACCGCAACCCGCAGAACCCGCGGGTGGTCATGGTGCGCGGCGGCAAGACGTACACCGCGCCGGTGGACGGGCTGACCGGGCAGACGGTGCAGGCGTTGAAGCTCTCCTCGGACGGCGCCCGGATCGCCCTGGTGGTCAAGTCCCCCGGGGTGAACGGGAGTTCACTGATGTTCGGGCGGGTGGAGCACGGCGGCACGCCGCAGGCGCCGACCGTGCGAATCACCGGCGTCCGCCCGGCGGCCCCCTCGCTCGTCGACGTCGCCTCGGTGTCCTGGTCGGAGACCGACCAGTTGCTGGTGCTCGGCAAGGAGCAGGACCGCCCCCAGCAGCTGTACTACATCAGCACCGACGGCTCGCAGAGCACGGACGGTCAGCTGCAGACCGGCAACGGCCTGCCGTCCTCCCCGCAGTCGATCTCGACGGCGGAGTCCCGGGGCTACATCCTGGCCCAGCCCTCGCCGGTGCTCGCGGTGGCCGCGGGCACCGTCTACCGGCTGGTCAACAACCAGTGGCGGGAAGCCCAGTTGGTGGACAAGGCCCGCTCGTACTTCTACCCGGGCTGACCGGTTCTAGGTGTACTGAGCCGGCGGGTGCACCGCGGTGGCCGCGACGGTGGCGGCGGCGCGGGCCGGCAGTCCGGCGTCGGCCAGGGCCCTGGCGGCCTCGGCCAGGCTCGCCCCGGTGGTCACCAGGTCGTCCACCAGCACCGGCTGACGGCCGGCCAGGCCCCGACGGGCGCGCGGCAGGGCGGTGAGCGCGCCGTGCAGGTTGCGCCGCCGCTCGGCGGCGTTCAGCCCGGCCTGGTCGGCGACCGGACGGGCGTGCCGCAGCAGCGGTGCGGCCCGGGCGTCCAGGCCGGCCCGGCGCAGCGAGCGGGCGGCGGCCCCGGCCAGCCGCAGCGTCGGGTCGTGCCCCCGGGCGCGCACGGCGGCGCGGGCCGAGGGCATCGGGACCAGCAGCAGCGGCGCGGCCCCGGCGCGCGCCCCCAGGGCGGAGCGCACCGCCCGTCCGAGCGCCTCGCCGAGCGGCCCGGCCAGGCGCAGCGCGCCGCGTTCCTTGTGGGCGAGCAGCAGTTGCCGTACCGGGTCGGCGTACGGCGCGGCCGCGTGCGCCCAGGGCAGCAGGGTGGGGCCGGGCCGGGTGGCGGTCAGCGCGTGCCGGCAGGCCGGGCAGAGCTGGGTGCGCTCGGCGCCGCAGCCCGCGCAGTCGGCGGGGAGCAGGACGTCCAGCAGCCCGGCCAGTGCGTGGCCGAACGGTGTCCGTGCGGACGGCGGACGGGCGGGCGAGGGGGTCGGCGGCACGGCTGCTCCTGGCGGCTTCGGCACGGAGAGTCAGCAAAGGATCCGCCGTATGGGGGGCGTTGTCCAGGTATTTACCCATACTTCACTCGCAGGAGGGTAGACAGGGTGCAACGGTTTGACCGCCCACTCCCAGCACCGCCCGAAGTATCGGGTCATACCCCCCTTCCCGCCCGGGGAGGCGAAAACCCCGCGTGAGGTGTTCGATAAGGCTCCAGGGGGTTTCAACCGTCCCTGATGGGGAGGAAGTGGGATGAGGGCCAGTCGTTTCCGCCGCTGGCGGCGGAGCGGGGGGCCGGCAGTGGATGGGCTGGTCCAGCTGGAGCTCAGTCCGGTCCGGTAGCACCCGGATCGGCGTCAGCACGAGGGATCGGAGTTCTGCGTGGACATCGTCGTCAAGGGCCGCAAGACCGAGGTGCCCAAGAGGTTCCGCGAGCACGTGGCCGAGAAGCTGGAGAAGGTCCAGAAGTTCGACGGCAAGGTGATCAGCCTCGACGTCGAGGTGTCCAAGGAGCACAACCCGCGGCAGGCCGACCGGTCCGACCGCGTGGAGATCACTCTCCGTACCCGGGGCCCGGTGATCCGGGCCGAAGCCGCCGCCGGCGACCCGTACGCGGCGCTCGACCTGGCTTCGGCGAAGCTCGACGCGCAGCTGCGCAAGTCTGCGGACCGGCGCCGGGTGCACAAGGGCGGCGCGAACGGCCGCACCCCCATCAGCGTCGCCGAGGCGACCGCGGCCCTGGCCGCGCTGCCCGAGACCACGGCGCACGAGGGCGAGACCAACGGGGCCGTCCGCAAGACCATGATGGGATCCCTGGAAGTGGAGGGCGAAGGCCCGCTGGTGGTCCGGGAGAAGACCCACTCGGCCGCCCCCATGGCGCTGGACCAGGCGCTCTACGAGATGGAGCTGGTCGGCCACGACTTCTACCTGTTCGTGGAGAAGGACAGCGGCCTGCCGAGCGTCGTCTACCGCCGGCACGGCTACCACTACGGCGTCATCCACGTGCAGCCGGACATGGCGGCCGGCGTGGCCAGCGGCGCCGGCGGTGCGATCGGTCGGTCCGTCGACGAGGACTGACCGTCCCGGCAGTTGAACACGGAGGGGTGACCCCGGCGGCAGCGACCGCCGGGGTCACCGGCGTTCCGGGGCGATCCACGCGTTCCGGGCACCGGCCGGTGGGACGGGCTCGAACGGGGCTCGGGTCCGTTGTGTCCAGGGGTCACCCGATGCGGGGCAATCGGCGCCGGAGGGTGACCGCGGCGGTGGCGGGGCGTGGAATGATTGGGCGCACGTCGACCCGCGAAGGGGGAGGAGCGGATGGGGGATCACTTCGGGCTGGGGCCCGCTGGGGGACCGGTCACCGGATTGCCGCCGGGGCCGGAGGAGGAACCCGCGTACGCGCCGCGCCGGGGTGAGCCGATCCGCGTCCTGGTGGTGGACGACCACGCGTTGTTCCGCCGCGGGCTGGAGATCGTGCTGGCGGAGGAGCCGGACATCAAGGTCGTCGGCGAGGCCGGGGACGGTGCCGAAGCCGTGCTCAAGGCCGCCGACCTGCTGCCCGACATCATCCTGATGGACGTCCGGATGCCGCGCCGCAGCGGGATCGAGGCCTGCACGGCGATCAAGGACGTGGCGCCCAGCACCAAGATCATCATGCTGACCATAAGCGACGAGGAGGCCGACCTCTACGAGGCGATCAAGGCGGGGGCCACCGGCTACCTGCTCAAGGAGATCTCCACCGACGAGGTCGCCACCGCGATCCGGGCGGTCGCCGACGGGCAGTCGCAGATCAGCCCGTCGATGGCCTCCAAGCTGCTCACCGAGTTCAAGTCGATGATCCAGCGGCGCTCCGACGACCGGGACCTCGTCCCGGCACCCCGGCTCACCGACCGGGAGCTGGAGGTGCTCAAGCTGGTGGCGACCGGGATGAACAACCGGGAGATCGCCAAGGAGCTCTTCATCAGCGAGAACACGGTGAAGAACCACGTCCGCAACATCCTGGAGAAGCTCCAACTGCATTCCAGGATGGAGGCCGTGGTGTACGCGATGCGGGAGAAGATCCTCGAAATAGGGTGACCGGCGCCCGCCGCCGGGCTACCGGGCGAGCAGCTTCTCCAGGGCCGGGCGCAGCCGTTCGTCGTGCAGCGCCTCGACCCGTACCCCGTCGCAGCCGACCCAGGCGGCCGCCTCGCGCAGGGCGGTGGCGAGCGCCTCGACCTGCCGGGCGCCGCCCCGGTCGTCCGTCAGCGAGACCTGCCGGGCGACCAGCGTGCGGCCCTCCCGGGCCGGGTCGACCCGGCCGACCAGCCGGCCGCCGGTGAGCAGCGGCATCGCGAAGTAGCCGTGCACCCGCTTGTGCTTGGGGGTGTAGGCCTCCAGCCGGTGGGTCATGCCGAAGATCCGCTCGGTGCGGGCGCGGTCCCAGATCAGCGAGTCGAACGGGGAGAGCAGCGTGGTGCGGTGGCGCCCGCGCGGTGCGGTGGCCAGCGCGGCCGGGTCGGCCCAGGCGGCGGCCCGGCCGCCGTCCGGTCCCCAGCCCGCCACCTCGACCGGGACCAGCCCGGTGTCCGCGAGCACCCGGTCCAAGTCCTCGGCGCGCAGCCGGTGGTAGTCCTGGAGGTCGGCCCGGGTGGCCACGCCGAGCGCGGACCCGGCCTGGGCCACCAGGGTGCGCAGGCACTCCTCGTCGGACCGGTCCTGGGGGGGGACGGGGGGGGGGGGGGGGCGGTGGGGGGGCGCCGGGTACCCCAGACACCCCACCCGGGCGGGGGGGGAAAACCACCCCGGATGGTGTTAAAAAAAAACACACCCCC
>NZ_JBHYGR010000184.1:0-15612 GCF_042738155.1 Kitasatospora sp. NPDC059088
CCCCCCCACCCCCCCCCCGGCGCCCGCGCCGCAGGGCGGGCCCGCCCCGGCCGCCGCCGGTGTGGCGTACGAGGCGACCCAGCTGGCGAGCGCGATCGACCCCGCGCTGCTCGGCGGCCCGGCGGACCCGGGCACCCCGCCGTCCGGCGGTCCGGCCGTCCCGCCGCCGCCCGGCGGCCCGGCGGCTCCGGCCGCGCCCGCGGCCGGGTACGGCTACCCGAACGCGGGTGCCGCGCCCGGCGTCGTCCCGCCGACCCCGGTCACCGGCCCGCCGCCGGGCGCGCCGGTGCCGCCCGGGGTGCCCGCGGTGGGCCCGGGCTACTTCGCCGCGCTCAGCTACCGGGGCCCGGACGGCTCGGAGCAGAAGCTGCTGCACCGCAGCGAACCGGGCACCCCGCACCCGGAGTGGAAGATCCTCCAGGACCTGCGGCGGTTGAACGTGCCGCCGGAGCAGGTGCTGGAGCTCTACACCGAGCTGGAGTCGTGTGATCTGCCCGGCGGCTACTGCAACCGCATGATCGCGGCCTCCTGGCCGAACGTGCGGCTGACCCACACCGCCCCGTACGGCCGCGACCACGCCTCCCGGCAGGCCGGGATGGCCGAGCTGCTGGACCACCTGGACGAGCTGCACCAGCTGGCCTCCGGTGCCCAGCGGGTCCGCCCGTTCCGGGTTCCGCTGCCCGCGCCGGGGACGGTCCAGGCGCTGCCCCCGGCGCCGCCCCAGCAGCTCGCCCAGGAGCTGGGGACGGCCTTCGGCCAGAACCTGTTCCGCTACGAGCAGCGCGCCGTCTCCCGCCAGGGCGTGCCGGAGCCGGTGTCGCAGACGCTGACGTGGGCCGGGCTGCCGCGCGACTTCGGGCCGTTCTTCTGGGCCCAGGCGCAGGAGGGCCGGCCGATTCCGACGCTGGCCGAGCTGGCCGCCGAGCGCGGCCTGCAGCAGGGCCCGGACTTCGGCGGCTACCTGGTGCTCGGCAACGACTACGGCCGTCAGCTGTGCGTCCAGTACGGCACCGCGAACGTGGTCGCCGTGGACGTCGACGGAACCGGCCAGCCGCCGCGCTTCGTCAACACCGGTGTACCGGAGTTCGTCCGCGCGCTGGCCCTGCTGGGCCGGATGTGGCGGCTGCGGTACGGGCTGACGCCGGAGCAGGCCGGTCGCTGGACGACCGACTTCCAGGCCCAGCTCGCCGCGATCGACCCGGCGGCCCTGCAGACCGCGGACACTTGGTGGGCCGTGCTGCTGGAGCAGTTCTGGGACGGTCTGCTGTAGCGGACCGTCGCGGATCCTCGCAGGTGGGAGGGGTCGTTCCGGTGTCCGGAACGACCCCTTCGGCGTGCCCCGGCAGCTGTGCCTCGTTGGGGTTTCGTCCGGATCTGCGCAAAATAGGTCAAGAGGATGGGTCTCATCGCCCCGTCCTCGACACATTCCGGTCCGCACGACGACCGGATTCGGCCCCGGTGTCCCAACCGGTTCCGGATCCGTCCAGTCCGTCCGATCATGGGCTCCGCAGCCCGCGAAACGAGGGGAAGAGCCCATGAGCGACGCCGTCCCCCAGTACGGCTTCACCCAGGCCCGGCGCGGCTACGCGCCCGAGCAGGTCGACCGGGCGCTGGTCGCCCTGACCGCACAACGTGACGAGGCCTGGGAGCGGCTGAGCGTCCTGGGAGCCGGGATCCGGCAGATGGAGACCAGGCTCGACGACATCCGCCAGGCCGCCGAGGAGGCCCCGGAGCCGGACTACGAGGTGCTCAGCGAGCAGGCCGCCGGCCTGGCCGAGATGGCCCGGAACGAGGCCCGCGCCGTCAAGGAGAAGGCCGAGCGCTTCGCCGAGGACCTGCGGGACGAGGTCTACGAGGCCGGCCAGGAGGCCGACAAGGCCGCCAAGGAGTACGCCACCACCACCCGCTCCGAGGCCGACGCCGCCGCCCGCCGCACCGACGAGCGCACCCGCGCCGAGGCCGAGGGCATCCGCGCCGACGCCGACCGGGAGAGCCGCGCCGCCCGGGACGGCGCCACCGCCTACGCCGCCAAGGTCCGGGTGGCCGCCGCCGAGGCCAGCGAGCACGCCGAGGCGGAGCTGGCCGCCAGGCGCCGCAAGGCCGACGAGACCTTCGCCGAGGCCCAGGCCAAGGCCGACGCCGAGGACGCCGAGGTCTCCGCGACGGCCGAGCGCCGGGTCAAGGAGGCCGAGCAGCACCGGGAGACGGTGCTGAACCGGATCAAGCAGCTTGAGACCGACGCCCAGGCCAAGGCCGACCAGCTGGTCGAGAAGGCCCGCCGGGAGGCCGAGAAGATCAACGCGGAGAGCGAGCGCGAGCAGCAGGCCTTCGACGCCCGGCTGGAGACGGTGCAGCAGCACCTGGACCACATCAAGGCGACGCTGGCCTCGCTCACCGGCGCGGCGGTCGGGCAGATCGAGCCCGAGCGGCTGGCCGCGGCCGCCGCCGGGGCCGCCGCGGCAGCCGCGGCCGGACCGGCGGACGCGGTCGTGGACGCGGTGGCGGACAAGGTGGCGGACACGGCGCCGGTCGACTCGGAGGCGGACACCGGGGAGATCCCGCTGCCGGACCTGCGCAGCGCCGCGACCCCGGCCGACGGACCGGCCGACGCTCCCGCCGCTGCCCCGGCGGCTGCCCCCGCCGAGGCTCCCGGCGGTGCCCGGCCCAGCGGTGCGCGGCCCGGTGCGACGGCGCTGCTGCGGCAGCCGGTGGTCGGCGGCGCCGTGGCGGCCAGGACCGCCGATGCCAGGACCGCTGACGCCAAGCCCGTCGACGCCAAGCCCGTCGAAGCCGAGGTCGGGGGCGCCGGCGACCCGGTGGTGACCGGTCCGGTCGTCCCGGCCGCGGTGCCGCCGAAGCCCGCGACGCCGCCCGGGCCCGTGGCCGACGTGGACGCGGCGGAGGGCGTGAACGGTGCGGCAGGCGCCGCGGGTGCCGCGGGCGCCGAGGAGACCCGGGTCATCCCGAAGATCATCATCGTGGACGACGGCGCCGGTTACGCACCCCCCAACACGGTGTCCTACCGCCGCAAGTAGTCCTCAGCCGCCCTCGCCCGCGATCAGCCGGGTGAGCTTCGCGTCCTTGGCCCTGACCGCCTCCTGCTGGGCGGTCAGGGCCTGTGCGTTGTGGTCGATCAGCTGCCGCTGGTAGCCGGCCAGCACGGCGAACCAGAGGCCGGCCAGGCCGGAGCGGGCGGTGCAGTCCGCGTCGGCGCGGGCGGCGGCCAGCTCGGCCGGGGTGGGCTCCGGCGTGGTCGAGTACCCGTGCGCCAGCTCCTCGGGGGTGGTGGTCCGGAAGCCGGCGGCCGTCATGCAGGCGGTCCACTGCCCGGTGGCCGCCACCACCCGGGCGTCCCGGGCGGTGGCCGTCGTCGACTCCTGGAACAGCCGGTCGACCAGTCGGCTGCCCGCCGCCGGCGGCGAGCCGATCCGTTCGGCGGTCTGCCGGTCGCAGTCCACCCGGGCGCCGTCGTAGGCCTCGCCGGAACCGGCCGGGGCGGGGTCCGGCCGGGGGGCCGTCCGCCGGGGCGGGTGGAAGCCCAGGGTGGCGGCGGCCTCCGCGCCGAGGTAGCCCCAGGCGCCGGCCGGCAGTGCGGTCGCGTTGTCCGGCGGCTGGGCGGCCTGCAGCCCGTCCCCGGTGAACCCGGCGAAGCCGGCCCGGTGCATGCACGAGACGGTCAGCGCGTTCCGGGCCTGGATCTCCTTGACCGCGGACCGGTCGTCGGCCTGATAAGCGGACAGCGGAAGTCCGGTCAATCCGCCCCGGCCGGATTCCGGAGCGGCCGTGGAACCGAGCACCGGCGGGGTCGGCGCGGAATCGGCGGAGGCCTTTCCGGATTCGCTCGAACAACCCGCGGACAATACCGAAAGGGTGGCCGCGAGCGTGGCGGCGGTGAATCGTCCGAATCGGGCGGGAGGTGCCAAGCTTCTGCTCCGATCCTCAAGCACGGCAGGCGTGTTGGGACCATAGCTCATGTCGTCCGGGTACGTTCCCCGGTCGCCGGGCGAATCCCGGCTTGGCCGGAAAACACCTGTGCGGTGCGGGCCCGCCGTGCAAATCTCGGGAACCCGGCCGTTGTCGACGGAGCCGTTGTCGAGGGAGGGGTTACATGATTCGCCGCACCGATCCCCGCTCCACCGTTCGGAACGGAATGGGCAAGGCCCGTCGCGTCGGCGTTCTGGCGGTTCTCACGGCCGCCGCCGCGACCCTGCTGCCGACGACCGCGGCGCGGGCCGTGGAACGGGTCGACTGCGGGAACCGGGACGATTTCGCGAAGGTCTGGAACTACGGCTACAGCGGGCAGCTCTGCTTCGCGAACGACGGCTGGATGTCCCTGCGGGTCTACAACGTCGACCGGATCGACGCGGGCAACAACAAGGTCATCACCTATCTGGGCGGCGGACTCGGCTCCTGGACCGTCTTCACCTGGGAGCGCTACGACTTCAACGCCAACCAGGGCCGCCAGGTGATGATGTACGACATCAACCTGTCCCGCTGGTAGGGCCGGAGCAGGCGGGCGCAACGCGAAGAGGCCGAGACCCGTGGCGCCCTCC
This sequence comes from Kitasatospora sp. NPDC059088, assembly GCF_042738155.1. Lineage (NCBI taxonomy): Bacteria > Bacillati > Actinomycetota > Actinomycetes > Kitasatosporales > Streptomycetaceae > Kitasatospora > Kitasatospora sp. NPDC059088. The sequence continues at coordinate 4,554 of NZ_JBHYGR010000184.1, forward strand.
AGGAAAGGGCGCCACGGTTCCCGGCGCTTGGGCGGGCGCCCCCACCCAGGGTCGCCCGGCCTCGCACCTCCGACCCCCATCGGGGGTGCGACAGTGCCGCCACAGCCATCCCCCACGGTTGGGTGCGGCGGGCACATTCACCATGGTGCGCGATCTCCATGGACGGCCAGTGACAGGAGTATGTCCAGTTCGTGGCGGATGGCGGAGCCCGGTCGGGGCCGGCGTCCGAGCGGTTCGTCCACCGGTCGGTCCGGTGTTCCGTCCAGTGGTTCGCCTGCGGTCGTGTCCCTGTCAGGAACGCCCCGGCGGCTGCCGGATCATCCCCGCGCGGCCGGTCGCCCGGACGGCGCGGCCCCGCCGGGCTCCTACGCCGCGTGCCCGTCCGTGCCGCGGCGTAGGCTGGAGACCCCCGGCCGCTCGGCGTGCCGGGCCGTTCGCGTTGCCCCGGTGGGCCGTTCGCCGCCCGGAGGCAGCACCAGCCACGGCACGAAGAAGAGACCCCAGATGAGTCTGACCGGACTGCTCGATGTCGTCGCGCGGGACGCGGCGCTCGCCGAGGCGATCGAGGCGGCCACCGCCACCGGAGCCGCGGCCGGCGGCCGCCGGCACCTGGACCTGGTCGGACCGCCCGCGGCCCGGCCGTTCGCCGTCGCCGCGCTGGCCCGCGCGCTGGCCGGCCGGGCGGCCGGTGAGCGGGGCCGTCCGGTGCTGGCCGTCACCGCGACCGGGCGGGAGGCCGAGGACCTGGCCGCCTCGCTGCGCTCGCTGCTGCCCGCCGACGCGGTCGCCGAGTACCCCGCCTGGGAGACCCTGCCGCACGAGCGGCTGTCGCCCCGCTCGGACACCGTCGGCCGCCGGCTGGCCGTGCTGCGCCGGATCGCGCACCCGCGGGCGGACGACCCGGCGGCCGGGCCGGTGCAGGTGATCGTCGCCCCGGTCCGCTCGGTGCTCCAGCCGCAGGTGAAGGGGCTGGCCGAGCTGGAGCCGGTGGCCGTCCGGCGCGGGGAGACCCACGACCTGGAGGAGGTCGCCCGCGGGCTCGCCGCGGCCGCCTACGCGCGGGTCGAACTGGTGGAGAAGCGCGGTGAGTTCGCCGTCCGCGGCGGCATCCTGGACGTCTTCCCGCCGACCGAGGAGCACCCGCTGCGGGTGGAGTTCTGGGGCGACGAGGTCGAGGAGATCCGCTACTTCAAGGTCGCCGACCAGCGCTCGCTGGAGATCGCCGAGCACGGCCTGTGGGCGCCGCCCTGCCGGGAGCTGCTGCTGACCGACCAGGTGCGCGCCCGGGCCGCCGAACTGTCGGCCCAGCAGCCCGGGTTGGCGGAGATCCTGGACAGGATCGCGGAGGGCATCGCGGTCGAGGGCATGGAGTCGCTGGCACCCGTGCTGGTGGACGACATGGAGCTGCTGCTCGACGTGCTGCCGCTCGGCTCGGTCACGGTGGTCTGCGACCCGGAGCGGGTCCGGACCAGAGCGGCCGACCTGGTGGCCACCAGCCAGGAGTTCCTCCAGGCCTCCTGGGTCGCGGCGGCCGCCGGCGGCGACCGGCCGATCGACCTGGAGGCCATCGACGTCTCCGCCGCCTCGCTGCGCTCGCTCGCCGAGGTGCGCGAGCACGCCGACGAGATCGGCCTGCCCTGGTGGTCCGTCAGCCCGTTCGCGACCAGCGAGTCGACGGTCGACGGCATCCTGGAGTTCGACGTCAACACGCTGACCCTCGGCATGCACGCCGTCGAGGCCTACCGGGGCGACACCGCCCGGGCGATCGCCGACGCCAAGGAGCGGCTGGCCGCCGACTGGCGGGTCGTCATGGTGACCGAGGGCCACGGCCCGGCCTCCCGGCTGGCCGAGGTGCTCGGCAACGAGGGCATCCCGGCCCGGCTGGTCGCCGACCTCGCCGAGGCGCCCACCCGGGACGTCGTGTACGTCTCCTGCGGCTCCATCGAGCACGGCTTCGTGGACGAGCGGCTCAAGCTCACCGTCATCACCGAGACCGACCTGTCCGGCCAGAAGTCCTCCACCAAGGACATGCGCCGGATGCCGTCCCGGCGCCGCAACGCGATCGACCCGCTGGCCCTGGCGGCCGGCGACTACGTGGTGCACGAGGCGCACGGCGTCGGCCGGTACGTCGAGATGGTGCAGCGCACCGTCCAGGGCGCCACCCGCGAGTACCTGGTGCTGGAGTACGCCCCCGCCAAGCGCGGCCACCCCGGCGACCGGCTGTTCGTGCCGACCGACCAGCTCGACCAGGTCACCAAGTACGTCGGCGGCGAGGCCCCGACGCTGCACCGGCTCGGCGGAGCGGACTGGGCCAAGACCAAGCAGCGGGCCAAGAAGGCGGTCAAGGAGATCGCCGCCGACCTGATCAAGCTGTACTCGGCCCGGATGGCCGCCCCCGGCCACACCTTCGGCCCGGACACCCCGTGGCAGCGCGAGCTGGAGGACGCCTTCCCGTACGCGGAGACGCCGGACCAGCTGACCACCATCGCCGAGGTCAAGTCGGACATGGAGAAGTCCGTCCCGATGGACCGGCTGATCTGCGGCGACGTCGGCTACGGCAAGACCGAGATCGCGGTGCGGGCCGCGTTCAAGGCGGTGCAGGACGGCAAGCAGGTCGCCGTGCTGGTCCCGACCACCCTGCTGGTGCAGCAGCACTTCTCCACCTTCGCCGAGCGGTACGCCAACTTCCCGGTCACCGTGAAGGCGCTGTCCCGCTTCCAGACCGACAGCGAGGCCAAGGCCGTCCTGGAGGGGCTGTTCGAGGGCTCGGTGGACGTCGTCATCGGCACCCACCGGCTGTTCTCCTCGGAGACCAGGTTCAAGGACCTCGGCCTGGTCATCGTCGACGAGGAGCAGCGCTTCGGCGTCGAGCACAAGGAGCAGTTGAAGAAGCTGCGCGCCAACGTGGACGTGCTCACCATGTCCGCGACGCCGATCCCGCGCACCCTGGAGATGGCCGTCACCGGCATCCGCGAGATGTCCACCATCACCACCCCGCCGGAGGAGCGGCACCCGGTGCTGACCTTCGTCGGGCCGTACGACGAGAAGCAGATCTCGGCCGCGATCCGGCGTGAACTCCTGCGCGAGGGCCAGGTGTTCTACATCCACAACCGGGTCGAGTCGATCGACAAGGCGGCCGCCCGGCTCAAGGACCTCGTCCCCGAGGCGCGGATCGCCACGGCGCACGGGCAGATGGGGGAGAACCAGCTGGAGAAGGTCGTCGTCGACTTCTGGGAGAAGGAGTTCGACGTCCTGGTGTCGACCACGATCGTGGAGTCCGGCATCGACATCTCCAACGCCAACACCCTGATCGTCGAGCGCGGCGACACCTTCGGCCTGTCGCAGCTGCACCAGCTGCGCGGCCGGGTCGGGCGCGGGCGCGAGCGCGGCTACGCGTACATGCTGTACCCGCCGGAGAAGCCGCTCACCGAGACGGCCCACGAGCGGCTGGCCACCATCGCCCAGCACACCGAGATGGGCGCCGGCATGTACGTCGCCATGAAGGACCTGGAGATCCGCGGCGCCGGCAACCTGCTCGGCGGCGAGCAGTCCGGGCACATCGCGGGCGTCGGCTTCGACCTCTACATGCGGATGGTCGGCGAGGCGGTGGCCGAGTTCCGCGAGTCGCTGGCGAACGGCGGCGAGCCGGAGGAGGAGCCGCTGGAGGTGAAGATCGAGCTGCCGGTCGACGCCCACGTGCCGCACGACTACGCCCCCGGCGAGCGGCTGCGGCTGCAGGCCTACCGCTCGATCGCGGCGGTCAACTCGGAGGCGGACATCCAGCAGGTCCGGGACGAGCTGGCGGACCGCTACGGGAAGCTGCCCGAGCCGGTCGAGAACCTGCTGATGGTCGCCGGCCTGCGGCTGTACGCCCGCCGCTGCGGGATCTCGGACATCACCCTCCAGGGCTCCAACGTCCGCTTCGGCCCGGTGGAGCTGCGGGAGTCCCAGCAGCTGCGGCTGAACCGGCTCTACCCGCGCAGCCAGGTCAAGGCGGCGGCCCAGCAGCTCCTGGTGCCCCGGCCGAGCACCGGCCGGATCGGCGGCAAGCCGCTGGTCGGGCGCGAACTGCTCGGCTGGTGCACCGAGTTCCTGTCGGCCATGTTCGACGACCTGGCGGGGACGAAGAAGTAGCCCCCGGCGGCCGGCGGCGTTCAGGTCGGCGGCCGTCCACGGCGGTCCACGGCGGTTCCGGGCCCGGCCCGGGGCCGCCGGTCGGCCGCCGGGCCCCCGCCCGGGCCCGGGGGCCCCCGGCGCGGCCGACACGAGGCGTCGGCTCTCCGCGAGGTGCCAGAGCTCCAGCAGGAGCTCCGCATCGCCCCCGCAGACGACCGCGATGCTCTGCACCGCGCCGCGCGGGGGGAACTGCTTCCCGTTCACCCAGCGCTCCCACGAGGACTTCGCGTAGTGGGTGCGTTCGCTGAGCCGGGCGTAGGTGAGGCCCGACCGGTTCTTCAAGGACTGCAGCTCGCCGGCGAGCCGGTCGGCGGGTGAGGCGGCTGCTACCGCTGCTGCGGGTGACGCGAGTGAGGTGAGTGACGCGAGTGACTCAGGTGATGGTGATGTGATCTCGGACGCGTGGTGGCGGCCCATGAGGTTTCCCCGAACTTCCTCTGAGATGACCGTTGTGGTGCATGGATCCGAACTGCACCGGGCGCCCCCCGTCCGTGCTGTCTGCGGCGAAGTCTTTAACCGGACCAGAACCGGTGTTGACTCCTGGGCTACCCGGCGCGGCCAACTCTGCGCGATCGGGCACCGATCTTCGACCGTCTCCGGAGCTTCTGAGACGCTGCGCGTCGTCCCCAGGGTCCTGAGCTGCGGGTTGGGACGCGGATCAGGAAACCCTTGAGACGATCTGCCCGGGTGCGGCGGAAACCGGATGGGAGCGCGAGGCGGGAGAGATTAAGCTGATCATCCGAAAGAAGATCAGTTCGAGTCTGCCGACGACCTGCCAGAGGTGCCCCACACGTGAGTCAGTCCTGGAAACCGCTCCCTGACGATCTTTCGGAACCCGCTCGACGCCTGGTCGAGGAACTGCGCGCCGTCAAGGACGCGCACCGGATCTCGCTCGCCGAGCTCGGTCGGCTGACCTACCTCAGCAAGGCGTCCTGGGAACGCTGGTTGAACGGCAAGCGTCTGATCACCTCCCAGGCCCTGGCCGGCCTGATCGCCGCGCTGGACTGCGACGCCGTGCTGCTCACCTCCCTGCTGCGGCAGGCCGAGGCCGCGCGCGACGCGGAGGCGACGCCCGGCGCCCCGGCCGCCGTGGCCCCGGCCGCCGTGGCCCCGGCCGCCGTTGCCCCGACCGAGGCGGCCCCGACCGCCGCCGCTGAGCCCGCCGTCGTGCCCGTGCCCGTACCCGTCCCACTCCCTGTCCCACTGCCCGTCCCGGTGTCCCTCCCCCTCCCCCTCGCCCGCGTCGCCCTCTGGCGGCGGCCGCAGGCGCTGGTCGCGGTCGCCGCCGTCGCCGTGCTCCTGCTGGTCGCGGGCCTCTACCTGCACGGCCTGAACGGCGATGGCGGCGCCGCGGCCTCCCCCGGGCACGTGCCCGCGCTGATCGAGCCGACCGCCCCGATCGCCCCGCCCGCGGTGAGCACGGGCGCCCTGCCGCCCCAGCTCTGCCAGTCCGTCGGCTGCGCCGGCAAGGACCCGCAGGCCATGGGCTGCGAGGCCGACGACCAGACCGTGCTGACCGGCACCATCGGCAAGGTCGTGCTCTACCTCCACTACAGTGCGCGCTGCCGGGCCGCCTGGGCCGGGATCACCGACGGCTCCCCGGGGGACAGTGCCACCATCTCCACCGGCACCGGGGGGCACGAGACCGCGCTGATCCACTGGGGCTACGACAACTACTCGAAGATGGTGGACGCCGACGCGCCCAACACCGTCCTGCGGGTGTGCGGCCACCAGAAGGACGGCGACGACTGCACCCTGCCCCTGTCCGGCGCCGCCGCCCGCGCGCAGGCCCTGGCCACCACCCCTTCGCCCACCCCCACCCCAACCCCCACTCCCACCCTCGTGCCGACGGTGACGCCCTCCTCCTGACCCTCTTTCCGGTGGACGGGCCGGGGCCCCGGAGACCGGAACGGACACCGGTGCTCAGACGAAGTTCTTGTCGACGAGCATCTGCAGCACGTTCACGTGGAGGTCCGGGAAGTCCATCGGGACGATGCCGAACCGGGCGCGCTGCCGGGTGCGCGCGCTCAGGTACGGGTAAACCGCCCGGTCCATCACGGCCTGCGAGCTGGTCCGGGGCCAGTAGCCGCCCGCGTAACTGAGGAAGTTCACGAACATCCTCGGATTTCCCGGACTGGCGAAGGCCTTGTCGAACTGGGCGACGACGTACCGGCCCTTGTCGCCCAGGGGGTCGGTGCCGCCGGTCTGCCAGACGTCCTGGGTGTCGAACCAGGCGTTCTGGCCGCTGGACCAGTCGATCAGGCCCCAGGGGTTGGCGAAGTCGGCGAGCAGCACCACCTTGCCGCGGGCCGCGCCGAGGGCGGGCCAGCCGTAGAGGTGGAACAGGCCGCGGTAGCCCAGCGCGTCCAGGTAGTGGTCGACCCGCCGCTGGAACTCCTGGTCGTCGAGGGCCTGGCCGCCGGCCCGCTCGTTGCGCAGGCGCATCAGGAGCGTCTCGCCCGGGTGCGCCGCCAGGAAGGCGCGGCACTGGTCGAGCACGTCCTGGAGCCGGATGTGCTGGTAGGCGTCGGAGTGGTAGATCCCGAGTTCGTCGGGCGCCCCCTGGAGGCCGTTGCAGCGGATGTCGAGGAAGCGGACGCCCTCCTGCAACTGCTGCGGGATGCCCCAGTTCTGGGTGTGCGACCACTCGGTGCCGTACCAGGGGTTCTGGCAGCAGGAGTCGTGGGTGCCCGGGACGGTGAGGTCGAGCAGGGAGAGGCTCCCGTCCAGCCGGTCCATCCAGCTGTCCGTCGGCACCCCGCCCGGGGTGGTCGGGCCGCCCGCGGCCAGGGCGGCGGGCGCCCCGAGCAGAGCGCCGACGGCGGCCGCACCGCCCGCCCCCGCGCCCCACCTGAGGAGTTCACGACGTGCGATGCCCATGGCCCGGCTCCCTCCGCCCCGCGCGCGGGTGCGACGACAAGTCCTGACGATCGGTCCGTCCTGACACTCGTCCAACGCCGCCGCGGCGTCAACGGGTTCAGCGCGGCTCGGGCAGCCGGCCGTCCGGGCCGACCGCCAGCCACCAGGCGGGCAGCTCGATCCGTTCGCCCTCGGGGGTGAACTCGGTCAGGGACAACGGAAGTTCGCCGGTGGCGAGGACGGCGAGGCCGGCCGAGCGGAGCAGCCCGTCGAAGGCCGCGTCGGCCACCTCGGCGGGGGCGAGCCCGTGGGCGAAGACCGGGCGCAGCTTCGGGGGCGGACCGGCCGGGGACTGGGCGAGCCCCTTGAGCACCTCCTTGGCGGACTCGGCCAGTTCGACCAGGAAGGCCCGGCCGCGCGATCCGAGCAGGGTGGCGACGGCCTCGGCGACCGGCCGGCGGTCGGCCGGCTCGCTCTGGTGGATCACCCCGCGCACGTACACGTTGGCGTCGCCCAGGCGCTCGTGCAGGGCCCGGACGGCGGCCGGGTCGGTGGCGTCCAGCTGGGCGAACTCGGCGCGGCCGGACCGGTCCTGGCGCCGGGCGAGCTCGACGGCGGTGCCGGACAGGTCGACGCCGACGGCCCGGGGGAAGTGCTCGGCGAGGAAGCGGGTCTGGCGGCCGTTGCCGCAGCCCAGGTCGACCACCGGCAGGTCGGGGTCGTGCAGGTGGGGCCGGAACAGGGCGAGGTGGCGCTCCGCGGTGAGGGCCGGCTCGGCGTCCCAGATCACCGCGCCGGGCTGCTCGGGCGCCTCGCCCCAGAAGCCCTCCCAAGCGTCCCGGTACCGATTCGTCACGCTCATGGCGGGGGCCTCCGGAGGTCGCGCACGGCGCCGTCACGCACCGTGTCGGGACCGTGTCTACCGGTGCGCGATCCGGAAGGGCAAAATCACCGGCGCGGCCCGCCCGGTACCGGCGTGCGGCGGCCGCCCCGCGCCCCCTCGGTGAGCCCAGGGGAGTGCGGGACGGCCGTCGCGGTGCCGGTGGCCTCAGCGGCCGGCGCGCCAGTCGGCCTCCAGAGCCGTGCTCCCGTCCGCGCGGGTGACGGTGTGCCAGTGGGCGTGCAGCCCGGCGGCGGGGCGGTCGGTCGAGCGCGGCGCGCCCATCGCGCCCAGGACGGGACTGTCCAGGGGGCTGGCGGCCAGCCGCTCCAGCACCTGGGCGAACGCGGCGCGCAGCCCCTGGCCCCGGCGGCGGACGTCGGGCACGACGGAATGGAACGCAGCGACCACGGACATGCGACTCACCTCCGGAAGGACCTGCGGAACGTGCAGGTACGTCCCCCAGCTTGCGCCGGTCCGCCCTCGTGCCCGCGCGGATTGACGCACTGCTGACGCGCCGCTGACGGGCCCCTGACGGCCGCGCCGTTCCGGGGTTCGTACCCGATGGGCGGCGGCCTGCCGGGCCGGGCCCCGGCCGGGCCTCCGCGCGGGCGATGGAATTGACCTGACCGGTATTCCGGCGGCGGCCGGAGAAATCCCGGGAGGCGCGCTCGGGCGAGGAATTGTCAGGCGCTCGCCAGAAGTGCGGGATCCGGGGTCGGCGAAGGGCTCCGGAAGGGCGAAGTTGCTGGTCAGGGCCGTGACGCAAGGCCTTCGTCAAATGTCGTCCCAGTGACCGGCATTGATGTGGAGCCGGTTCCTCCGAGGGTTTCGCCAGCAATTCCCCAGACCTTGGCAAACCTTGTTCCCAGGCTGCTGCGCCGGGCCCTTCCGGACCGGCATCATCGGCTGACATGAGTCGATTCACCGCAATACCGCAGGGGGCTCCCGCGTGAGGGCCTTCCGCTTCCTCCCCGTCGTCGCCCTGGCCGTCGCCACCACGGTGATCGGGCTGGCCACCGTCGTCCCGGCCTCCGCCACCAGCTCGCGGGTGGACCTGAACGTCCTGGTGGTCACCGACGGCAACCCCTGGGTCGAGGGCATCCGGCAGCAGTTGGCCGCCGAGGGCGTGCCCACCACCGTCATCGACCTGACCAGTGCCGGCCGGGCCACGATCACCGCGGGCTTCCTCGCCGACACCCTGGCCGACGGCACCCCGCACGGGCACTTCGAGGGCGTGGTGCTGCCCAACGACGCGCCGACCCAGCTCTCCGCGGCCGAACTGAGCACGCTGACCGGGTACGAGCAGACCTACCAGGTCCGCCAGGTGGACGCCTACGTCTGGCCCGGCGCCAACACCGGCCTGGCCGCGCCGACCTGGTCCGGCTCGCTGGACGCCACCACCGCCACCGCGACCGCCGCCGCCCGCGGCGACGCCTTCCACTACCTGAACGGCCCGGTCGCCTTCGAGGGCACCGCCGGCGGCAGCGGATCGTACGGCTACCTGCCGACCCCGCTGCCCGACAACCCGGCCACCGGCTCGCACTTCGAGCCGTACCTGACCGAGACCGTCCCCGGCACCGGCACCGGCACCCAGGGCTCCCTCGCCGGGGTCTACACCTCCGGTGGCCGCCAGCAGTTGGTGCTCACCTTCGCCTACAACTCCTACCAGCAGCAGTTCCGGCTGCTCGCGCACGGCATCGTGGACTGGGTCACCAAGGGTGTGCACCTCGGCTACTGGCGCAACTACTTCTCCGCCCACATCGACGACCTCTTCAACGCCAACTCCCGGTGGAGCCAGAGCGGCGACTGCACCCCGGGCGAGGGCGACTGCGTCGGAAGCGTCCCGGCGACCACGCCGATCCGGATGACACCCGCGGACGTCAGCGCCACCGTCGCCTGGGAGCAGCAGAACGGCTACACCCTGGACTTCCTGTTCAACGGCGGCCCCAGCCTGGACTACGCGGACGCCAACGGCGGCACCGACCCGCTGACCACCGCCCTGCTGGCGAACAAGAACAGCTTCATGTGGCTCGACCACACCTACCAGCACCCGTTCCTGGGCTGCGTGCAGAACTTCACCGTGATCCCGTGGAAGTGCCAGACCGACTCCACCGGCGCGGTCCAGTACGTCGACCAGGCCACCGTCAACAGCCAGATCCAGCAGAACATCCAGTTCGGCCAGGCCAACGGGCTGCCGTTCCGGCCGGGCGAGCTGGTCGCCGGTGAGCACTCCGGCACCGTGATGCTGCCGCAGCAGCCCGCCGACAACCCGAACTTCCTCGCCGCGCTCAGCCAGAACAACATCCAGTGGCTCGGCGTGGACGCCTCCCGGGAGACCGGCCAACGGCAGATCGCCTCGGCGCTCGGCGTGCCCCGGCACCCGGTCAACGTGTTCTACAACGTCTCCACCGAGTCCGACGAGGTGAGCGAGTACAACTGGCTCTACGCCTCGAAGGCCAACGGCGGCAGCGGCAACTGCGAGGCCAACCCGGCCACCACGACCTGCATCACGCCGCTGGACCTGAACCGCGGCTGGGCGGACTACGTGCTGCCGATGCAGACGAGGATCACCCTCGGGTACGTGCTGAGCAACGACCCGCGGCCGTTCTTCATGCACCAGTCGAACCTGACCGACGACCGGCTCGCCCTGCAGACGCTGACGGACATCCTGTCGACGTACCGCGGTTGGTACACGGCCGACACCCCGATGGTCAACCAGACCCTCACCGACGCCGGCACCACCCTCCAGCAGCAGACCGCCTGGCAGCAGACCCGCACCGCGGGCACCGTCAGCGGCTACGTCCAGGGCGGCGTGGTCACCGTCCAGGGCCCGGCGGGCACCGCCGTCCCGGTCACCGTGCCCACCGGCACCACCGTGACCGGCGGCGCCGCCTTCGGCAGCGCCTACGCCGGCGAGCAGTCCGGGTACACCACGCTCGGCACCGCGCCGACCGCGCTCACCGTGTCCAGCGCCCTCTTCGGGACCGCCACCGCCGGGGCGAGCCCCAGCGCCGGGGGGGGCGGGGGCGCGGGTCCGCGCCACCGCCCAGGAAGCCGACACCGCGTTCTGGGACGAGTTCGTCGCCTTGACCGAACAGCACCGCTTCCCCGACCGCTGACGCCCGCGAGCTTCGCACCCCC
>NZ_JBHYGR010000185.1:0-694 GCF_042738155.1 Kitasatospora sp. NPDC059088
CCCCGGTTGCTTCTGCGGTGACGAGTACGAAGACGGTTCCGATCGAGTCCGGGGCGGTGGCCCGGATCCTGGCTTCCTGCCTGGGTTCCGACGCGTCGCGCTACCACGCGGTGATCGCGGTCCGCACTCCGGTCGCCTCGCAGGACACCGACGGCGTGGTCGTGGCCGTCGACTCCGCGAAGCAGTACGTGCAGTGCGAGACGAAGGGCGACAAGGGCACCAGCCGGTCCGTGCCCGCGACGTTCATCAACGACCGCCTGTGGGGCGCCGGCCACCGGATCGAGTTCTTCGACAGTTTCAGCTCCCGGGCCGGCAGCGGGCAGGTCCTCTCGCTGGGCGCCGGGCACTACACGCCCGATGTCGCCAAGGTGACCATCAGCTACGGCGACGACCCGACGCAGTACCCGGCCGTCATGGCGGACGGCGCGTTCGTCCACGCGGCCGCCGTCACCGCCGGTCCCGACCCGAAGGCCTTCCCCCCGGACGCCTACGTCCACGCCTTCAACGCGGACGGCAAGGAGATCTACAACCAGAAGACCCAGCCCAACACCAAGGTCGCCCCCCGCTAGACGAGTAGTTCCGAAGGCGAGCCGGCTGTCCCCCGCCCCCGCCCACCCCCCCCCGCCCCGCGCCGGGGGCGCGCGCGGGGGGCGGGGGGGGGCGCGCGGCGGGCACCCCGCCCCCGGGCGCGTTC
>NZ_JBHYGR010000185.1:704-5168 GCF_042738155.1 Kitasatospora sp. NPDC059088
TCCACCCACCCTCCGCCCCACCCCGAGATTTTTTGTGTTCTGGGGGGCTGGGTTTTGTTTAACAGACACTGGTACCGCGGAGTTCGGGCGCTTCGTCGTCGAGGGGTGCGGCGGCGGGCGAACCGCCGCTCCCGTCGAATTGAACGTGTTCAATATGCGCGCTACGCTCGGGGTGAAGATGAGGGGGAACTCATGAAGATCGTCATCCCCGGCGGCTGCGGCGCGCTCGGGACCCTGCTCGACCGCAGCCTGACGGCCGCCGGGCACCAGGTCACGGTGCTCACCCGCCGCCCCGCCGGGCCCCGGCAGGTCGGCTGGGACGGACGGACCCAGGGTGCCTGGGCAGCCGAGCTGGACGGCAGCGACGTGGTCGTCAACCTGGCCGGGCGCAGCGTCAACTGCCGCTACACGCAGGAGAACCAGCGGGCCATGATGGACTCCCGGGTGGACTCCGCCCGGGCCGTCGGCCGGGCGATCGCCGCCGCCCGCAGGCCGCCCGCCGTCTGGCTGCAGATGAGCACCGCCACCGTCTACGCCCACCGGCACGACGCGCCCAACGGCGAACTGGACGGCCGGATCGGCGGCACCGAGCCCGACGCCCCCGCCTCCTGGCGGTACAGCGTCGAGATCGCCCGGGCCTGGGAGGAGGCCCAGACCGACGCCGACACCCCGCACACCCGGCACCTCGCGCTGCGTACCGCCGTCGTCCTCGGCCCCGAGCGCGGGGGCGCCTTCGACTCGCTGTCGTGGCTGGCCCGGCTCGGTGTCGGCGGGCCGATCGCGGGTGGCGCCCAGTACGTGTCGTGGATCCACGAGCAGGACTTCGTCCGTGCCGTCGAGTTCCTGATCGCCCGGCAGGAGCTCAGCGGCCCGGTCAACCTCGCCGCCCCGAACCCGCTGCCCCAGCGCGAGTTCATGCGCGAGCTGCGCGCGGGCTGGGGCATGCCGCTGGCGCTCCCGGCGACCCGCTGGATGGCCGAACTCGGCGCCTTCGCACTGCGCTCGGAGAGCGAACTGCTGTTGAAGAGCCGCCGGGTGGTGCCCGCCCGACTGCTGGAGGCGGGCTTCGCCTTCGCCTACCCGGACTGGCCGGAGGCCGCCCGCAACCTGGTGCGGCGGCTGCGCGGACGGTGAGGCGGGCGGCGGCACGGACGGCGGCGCGGGCCCGGGGGAGGGCCGGGGCGTCACGGGGCTGTCACAGCTGCGCGCCGGAGCTTGCCCGGAGCGGGCCGGGACGGGACGGTGGTGGCGGCCACGGGGGGCGGGGCCACGGGGGAGGGGGCGGGGGATGCGCACGGTGCGGTTGTCGTCCATGCAGATGCGGAGCGAGCGTTCCGGTGTCGGCTTCACGCTGATGGTCGTCACGGGCGTCGCCCTGGCCGTCACGGGCGCGGTCGACGCCTTCGGGGCCTTCCTGGTCGCGGCCCTGGTCGCCGCGGCCGCGCTTTTCGCCACGCCGTACGCCTTCTGGCTGAGGGCCGACGAGCAGGGCGTCACCCTCGTCCGGTACCTGCTGCCGCGCCGCTTCGCCTGGGCGGAACTCCGCGGTCTGGCGATGGAGTTCGACGAGGACGAGGAGATCGGCAGGCGCTGCCTCACCCTGCGGCTGGGGCTCGCCGATCCGCCGGGCCGGTTCGCGGGACCGCTCCTCGGCAAGGTCCTGGTCACCCGGGAGGACGCCCCCTCGGGCGTTCCGCCGCGGGCCATGGCCGAGCTGTTCGCGGTCTTCGGGGAGCGCGGACTGCCCGTCGAGGAGGCGGGGTTCGCCAACGAGGTGCTCCGGGTGCGGGGCCTCCCGAAGCTGCCGCCGCTGCGGGTGTGGGCCGCGCCCGCGGAGGGGGCGCCCGGGGCGGAGCGGGCCTACGCCGACGCGCCGGGCATCGACCAGGAGGCGGACGCCCTGCCGCCCGAGGTCCGGCGGCCCCGGCAGCGTGGCCGGCGCGAGTACCTGCTGCGGCGCGCCGCGCTGGCCGACCGGGTCTTCCTGCGGGACGGGGACGGGCTGGCGCTGGCGATCGCCCTGCGGGCGGCGGAGGAGCTGGTGACGTACGACCAGGTCACGGTCGAGGGCGACCAGCGGCACTACGTGCGTGAGCAGTACCTGGGCTGGCGCACCCGCCGGCCGTAACGGAGCTCAGTCCCCGGCCGGGTCCTCGGCCCGGTCCTCGGCCGGGTCCGTGGCCAGCAGGTGGTCCAGCACCCGGCCGAACACCAGCCGCCCGGCGAGCGCCACCGCCGGGTCGAACAGCCGGGGCAGCCCGGTGATCCGCAGCTCCTCGGCCCACACTGCCTCGCTGCCCGCGCCCACCGCGCGGACCCGCAGTTCGGCGCCGCCGCGCACCACCCGGCCGCGCTTCGCGAGCCGGCACCGCTCGGGCGCGGCCAGCTCGACCAGCTCCATCGGGTCGTCGAGGCGCAGCGGCCCCAGGGTCGTCCGGGCCAGGACCACGTCCCCCACCTGCTGCCCGCCGCCCCGCACCACGCTCACCCGGGTGAACGGCACCCGGTCGCCGTGCCGGTGCCAGGCGGTCAGCCGGGCCCAGCACTCGGCGGGCGGCAGTGGGGAACGGCGGGTCAGGACGAATCGGGCCATGCGGCAGTGTACGGCGGAAAGGCGCACGATCCGGCCGCCGACTCCCGGTCAAAGCTTGGCAAAGTCCAGCCCGTTCCCTGGATGTGCCATTGCACATGTCACATCATGCTCTCCATGAGAAAAGCCATCGCCCTGCTCTCGGCCGCCGCGGCCCTCGCCACCTTCGGCGGACTCGTCGGCCCCGCCTCCGCCGCCGAACCGGACGGGCCCGACCTGGTCGACACCGGTCAGGGCGCGCTCGCCTGGAGCTCCTGCAACGACCCGGCCACCCCGGCCCTCCAGTGCGCGATGCTGGAGGTGCCGGTGGACTACGCCGACCCGCACGGGCGCAGGATCAGGATCAAGCTCAACCGGCTGCCCGCCACCGCGCCCAAGGACAAGCAGCAGGGCCCGATCCTGCTCAACCCCGGCGGCCCCGGCGACTCAGGGCTGTGGATGCCCGCCTACATCGCCGGGAAGATCCCGGCGGACGTCGCCGCCACCTACGACTGGATCGGCTTCGACCCGCGCGGCACCAATGGCAGCGACCCCCACGTCATCTGCGACGCCCACTACTTCGACGCCGAGCGCCCCGACTACCAGCTGAGCCAGGGCACTTCGAAGGCCTGGCTCAAGAAGGCGGCGGGCTACGCCGCCGACTGCGCGGCCGACTGGTCCTGGCTGCTGCCGCACATGACCACCGTCGACAACGCCCGCGACCTGGACAGCATCCGACGGGCCCTCGGCGCACCGAAGATCAACTACTACGGCGGCTCCTGGGGCACCTCGCTCGGCTCCACCTACGGCCAGCTGTTCCCCTCCCACGTGCGCCGGATGGTGCTGGACAGCATCGTCGGCCCGACCATCAGCTGGTACGACCACAACGTCCTCCAGGACGAGGAGCACCAGCGCCGCTTCGACGCCTTCACCGCCTGGACCGCCAAGGCCGACTCGACCTACCACCTGGGCACCGACCCCGCCGCCGTGGCCCAGGCCTACCACCAGGTCGAGGACGCCCTGCGCAAGGACCCGGTCGACGCAGCCCCGGCACCCGGGAAGATCGGCCCCGCCGAGTTCGAGGACACCTTCTACGGCGGCGGCTACAACTTCCTGCGCTGGCCCCGGATGGCCACCGTGCTGTCCGGCTACCTCACCCAGCACGACACCCGGCCGCTGAACATCGCCTACAACAAGTACGCGGCCCCCGGCGCCGACGACGGCGCCTTCCCCGCCTACAACGCCGCCCAGTGCACCGAGAACGCCTGGCCCCGCGACTGGGAGTACTGGAAGAAGGACCAGGCGAAGGTCGACGCCCGCGCGCCCTTCTACGCCTACAACAACATGTGGTACAACGCTGCCTGCATGTTCTGGCCCTACCAGGGCAACCCGGCCGGCCGCTTGAAGATCACCGGCAAGGGCCTGCCCCCCGTCCTGCTCTTCCAGGCCACCGAGGACGCCGCCACCCCCTACCAGGGCGGCCTCGCCATGCACGACGCGCTGCCCGGCTCCAAGCTCGTCGTCCAGAACGGCGGCAGCTTCCACGAGATCCTCTTCCACGACAACGCCTGCCTGGACGACACCTTCACCGCCTACCTGCGCGACGGCAGCCTGCCCCAGGGCAAGGGGCGGATCGCCAGGACCTGCGCCCCCGAGGCCGACCCGGCCCCCGTGTACGTGACCCCGCCGCCCGCCACCGCGAAGGCCCTCACCACCGCACCGGCCGCCCCGCTCGCCCCCAGCGACCCCGAGGCCGTGCGCGGGGTGCTGCGCTAGGAATCCCCCGAAGGACCGACAGCACTGAGCGGGGGGGGGGGGGGCGCGCCCGCGGGGGGGGGGGGGGGGGGGGGGGGGGGGTTTATAGAAAAAACGACCCCACCACCCCAAAAACAAAA
>NZ_JBHYGR010000185.1:5178-15164 GCF_042738155.1 Kitasatospora sp. NPDC059088
GGGGGGGGGGTGGGAGAGCACTACCCCCGACCGCACCCACCCCCCGGGGCGCCCCCCCCCCGCCCGGCGGGGCCGCCGCGCCGCAGTGTTCGGCGCAAGGGTCAGTGGCCGCCCGCGCCGTCCAGGAGGCCTACTCGAACTCGGTACGGGCGATCAGGCCGTGCCAGGTGTCCCGTCCGACCACGCCGTCCACACCGTTGGCGTCGGAGAACTTCGTCTGGTAGGCCACCACCGCGTTGTACGTCTTGCCGCCGAAGGAGCCGTCCACGAAGTTGGGGACGTCCTGGCTCGGGACGACGCCCAGCTGGAGGAGATCGGACTGCAGCTCCTTGACGCAGACGCCGCTCGAGCCCATGCGGAGCGTCACGCTCGGGAGGTCCCAGCCCAGGTAGTGGTAGCTGCCGACCTGCTGCATGCAGGACTGCCAGTAGCCGTACTCCGCCTGGGCCGGCGTCGCGGTCAGTCCCGCGACGGCTGCCACCGCCGCGCCGAGCATCGCGGTGGTACGGACGGCGCGCTTGCCTACTGCCTTCATGAGTCTTTCCTTCAAGTGGTGGGTGGGCCGGGCGGTTCCCGCGCCGGCCGTCGGTGCTGCCCGGAACGGTCAGTTGTCGAACCGCTGGCACGCGTAGTTCGGGTTGTAGAGCTTCTCCCAGGTCTTGGGGCCGACGATGCCGTCCTCCGACAGCCCGTTGCAGTGCTGGACCCAGATCACGCCGGCGTAGGTCTGCTGGCCGTACTGGCCGTCCACCTGCACCGCGTTGTTCATCCCGAAGCCGCTCTCGAACAGGATCAGGCACTGGGCCTGCTTCACCGCGTCACTGTTCTGGTTCGGGGACACGTAGGGCCTGGCGCTGTCCGAGATATAGCTGCAGTACACGTCCGCGGACGCCTGCGGGGCCAGGGCCACCACGCCTCCCAGGGCGATGGCGGCGGATGCGGTGAGGGCGGCCATCCGGCGCCGGAACTTGCTCATGACGAACTCCCTGGAAACAGCTGGCGTGCACGGAACTTCGGGCGGACTCGCGCGGCTCCCGACCGGCCGGAGGCGCCCCGACGGCGGCCCGGGTGCTGGGCCGCCGGGACCTGGGGTGGGATCACCAGGCGACGAAGCGCAGGGCGGGCCAGGTCTCGGGGCCGACGAAGCCGTCCTGGCTCAGGCTCTGCTTGCTCTGGACGTCACGAACGGCGTCCTGCGTCTTCGGCCCGTAGTAGCCGTCCACGACCAGGTTGTTGCCGATCGTGTTGAGCAGGCACTGCGCCTCGACCGTGGCCCAGCTGAAGGAGTTCGGGGACGGGGTCTCGGTGTAGCCGTTGTAGAAGCCGAAGTGCTTGTCCGACTCGGAGGACTTGTACGGCGCGCCGGCCTGCTCGTACTCACGGCCGGCGCAGCTGATCTGGGTCGACGCCGACGCGGTGCCGGCGGTGGCGATGCCACCCGTGGCGAGGAGCAGGGTCGCGGCCGCCGCGAGAGTGGCCTTCTTCATGATGTTCATCGCAGTCCTCCGTAGCCGGGCCGCCGGCCGCTGTCGCGCGGCTCGCCCCGTGATCCGTCGGTCCACCCCGGAGCCGACAGGGAGGACTCTGCACCAGGCGCGAGCCCGTTCGGCCCGCTGGGACGCTGACAGGGGACGCCGCTGCCCGTCCCAGGGCGCTGACCTGCGGATTGGGACACGGCGACCGGTCATCCGGGGACGGGGGAGGGACATGGAAGGGACGGCGCGAGGGGTCCGGGATCCGTGGCAGCACCCCGGTTCAACGGTGCCGGGGGCGAGGCCAGGTCAGGAACCGCCGCCGGAAGGACCGACGGCGCTGAGCGGCGCGGCCAGCGACTCCAGGCTGCGCCGCTCGGCCTTCACCCCGATGGCGGCCTCGACGAGGCCGGCGGCCGTCATCAGGGCGGCGCCGATGCAGAAGGCGAGCGTGGTGTCGGCGACCTTCCCGCTGCTGACCAGGCCGTTGAAGAGCAGCGGGCCGCTGATGCCGCCGACCGCCGTGCCGACGGCGTAGAAGAAGGCGATGGACATGGCCCGGGTCTCCAGCGGGAAGATCTCGCTGACCGTCAGATAGGCCGCGCTGGCCCCCGCCGAGGCGAGGAAGAGCACGGCCGTCCAGCAGGCCGTCATGGTGGCGGCGGAGAGCGAGCCCTGCTGGAAGAGCGCGGCGGTGCCGAACAGCAGGACGCCGGAGCCGAGGTAGGTACCGGCGATCATGGGCTTGCGGCCGACGGAGTCGAAGAGGTGGCCGAGCAGCAGCGGGCCGAGGAAGTTGCCGACCGCGATCACCGCGAAGTAGTAGCCGGTGTCGCCCTCCGGCACCGCGAAGTAGGTGGTCAGGATGGTGGCGTAACCGAAGGTCACCGCGTTGTAGAGGAAGGCCTGGCCGATGAAGAGCGCCAGCCCGAGGACGGTGCGGCGGGGGTAGCGGCGCACCACGGTGCGGGCGATGGCGACGAAGCCGAGCGGCTCCCGCTCGCGGATCAGGATCGGCTCCCCGGTGACCGCCGGCAGCGGCTGCCCGGTCTCCTCCTCGATGCTCCGCTCGGCCTCCGCGACGACCTGCTCGGCCTCCGGCGCCCGCCCGTGGGTGAACAGCCAGCGCGGGCTCTCCGGCACGTGCCGGCGCACCAGCAGGATCACCAGGCCCAGCACCACGCCGATGCCGAAGGCGAGCCGCCAGCCGAGGTCGGTGGCGAACAGCGAGGTGTTGAGCAGGGCGATGGAGGCGAAGGCGCCGAGCGCGGCGCCGATCCAGAAGCTGCCGTTGATGACCAGGTCGACCCGGCCGCGGACCCGGGCCGGGATCAGTTCGTCGATCGCCGAGTTGATGGCCGCGTACTCGCCGCCGATCCCGAAGCCGGTGAAGAAGCGGCAGAGGAAGAAGAACCAGGCCGTCCAGGAGAGCGAGGTGACGGCGGTGGCGGCCAGGTAGACGGCGAGGGTGAGCATGAACAGCTTCTTGCGGCCCAGCCGGTCGGTCAGCCAGCCGAAGAAGAGGGCGCCGGTGCAGGCGCCCGCCACGTAGACGGCGGCGGCGACGGTGGTCACCTGGGCGGTGGTGATGGCGATGCCGCTGCCGTCCTGGGCGAGTCGGCCGGCCATGTTGCCGACGATCGTCACCTCCAGGCCGTCCAGGATCCACACCGTGCCCAGGCCGATCACGATCCGCCAGTGCCAGCGGGACCACGGCAGCCGGTCCAGCCGGGCGGGTACGTCGGTGGCGATCACCCCCGCCGGGGGCTGCTGGTGCGCGGACGAGGTGGGGGTCGGCTTCGCCGGATCGGTCATGACGGTCCTCCTTCGTCGGCCGGACGACTGCTCACGGATGCCTGGTGCCCCGAGAACCGCCCCGGATGCCCGGTGCCCGGAGGAGAGCCGCCCCGGGCCGTCACGCTCGGTGAGTGGTCGCGACTACTCCGTCATGATGCCCCGGCGGCGGCCGGGCCGCCCGGTCAGGAGCCGTGCAGGTGGCGGGCTGGTCCGCCCCGGAGCCCCGGGCCTGTCAGTTGCACCGCCCGCTGCCGCTGTAGCAGGGGGTGTACCAGGTGGGCAGCGGGGTCGGCGGCGCGGGGTGACCGCGATCCCACGCGTGCTGCTGTTGCGCGGCGGACGTCGACAGCACCAGCGCGGCCAGCACCAGGACCGCCGCCGTCCAGCGCGCCCGCAGCAGGGCGGCGAGGGCCGCGAAGCCGAACGTGGCGCCCATCAGGTGCCAGGTGAAGCCGAGTTGGGCATCGGCCGTCCGGTCGGCCGTGCCGTCGGTGACCTGCCCGGCCCAGGCGTGCATGCCGAGGGAGAGCAACCGGACCAGGTAGAAGACTCCGAGGGCGAGGAAGAGCAGCACGCCGATGGTGAGGTCGCGGCCGACCGGCGGTTGTTCCGGGCGGCGGAGGCGGCGGAGCCGGGCGATGACGGTGGTGGCTCGGTCGGTCGGAGGCATGCGGACAGCCTGCCCGAGGAGGGGCGGCGCGGAACTGAGTACGGGTACTCGGTTCCGTCGGGGAACGGCGGTGCCCTGCCGTGCCCCGGCCCGGGGGCCGAGGCCTGCTCGGACACCCGGTGCACCGCCCGGTGCGCCTGGGTGTGCGCCGGTGCGCCGGTCGGGTGCATGCGCTCAATTCAACTGGTGAGACACGGAGTTGGCGCTTTGCTGCGGCGTGGTGGAGCATGGGCGGGGCCCGGTCTGTTGTGGCGCGCTCGCGCCCGGCCGCGGCGGTACGCGAGCGGCGAGAGGAGGCGGGTCCCGTGGCTTCGGTGACGCGTCCGTTTCTGGTCCGGGGGAGGGCGGTTCCGCTGGCCAGGTACCTGGCGGAGGAGGAGATCGAGGGCCTGGTGGCCTGTTCCTGCATCGGCAACGAGGTCACCATCGACCTCGCGGACACCCGGATCCTGGTGAGCCTGGCCGATGTCGGCGCGGTGGTGGGCCTCACCTTCCACATGGTCCAGGATGGTCCGGCCAAGGCCCGCTCCTGGACGCGCAGGCTGCCCGGCGACACCGGGCCGAAGGAACTCGCGACCCGCATCGCCCGGGACGTACGGACCTTGGAGCGCGAACTGGCGCCGCTGCGCCGCCGACCCCCGGAGCGACCGGAGCGTCCGGAGCGCCGTGGGACGGCCGGTTGAACCGGTGCTGCCGGTGGCCCGGCCCCGACCCCGATCCCGCCCCTGGTCCCGCCCCCCGCCCCGGGGGCGGGGGGCTGACGGGGTGGGGGGGGGGGGGGGGGGGGGCGGGGGCGGGGGCGGGGGCGGCATCCTGACGGTCGACTACCTGGTCACCAGCCAGGACAGACTGCCGGTCAGCTCCTTCCGCAGGGCCGGGTCCGCGACGGCCGGGGTCGGGTCGGTCGCCACGGCGGTGAGCAGGTGCGGGCGTGAGCGCGGGCCGGTCAGGTGCAGTGCGTCGAGGTCGAGGGCGGTGCGTCCGCGCAGCCGGGGCTGTTCGCGTCCGTCGAGGTACCAGTGCAGCTGGGTGCCGGGGACGGGCAGGTCGACGGTCAGCCGGTCGGTGGCGGTGAGCCAACTGCCGGTGGGGGTGGGGCTGGTCAGCGGGGTGGCGTGGCGGTAGAAGCCGGCGATCATCGCCTCCCGTCCGGGCAGGTTGAACTCGCGGCCGAGCGAGCGCATGATCGAGTTCTCCGTCGGCCGGTAGAGTCCCGTCGGGTAGTAGCCGCCGCCCTCGAAGCTGCCGACCGTCCCGCCGTCGGGCGAGGCCTGGCCGAGCCAGCGGGCCCACTTGGTGCCCTGGTCGCGCATCCGGTCGGCGGTCAGGGTGCTGATGTTGGCCTCGGGCGGTTCCGCGCCCTGGTACGTCCCCTGGCCGTCGTAGGCGTACTCGTCGGCGAGCTTGCCCAGCGAGTGGCCGGTCTCGTGCACGGCGATCTGCCCGGACTTGGCGTTGCCGCCCGCGACGGTGGCGATGCCCTCGTAGCCGAGCGGGGACTTGATGTCGTTGTAGCCCGCGCCGCCGTACTTGGCGGTGTTGGCCACGACGATCACCAGGTCCGCCTGCGGGGCCTTGGCGGCGTAGCGGTCGACGGCCTTGTCGTCCACGCAGAGCAGCCGTTCCACGCCGTCGCACCAGAAGTAGGAGCCGAGGGCGGTGTGCCGGACGGTGGCCCGGTCGGGATCGCCGGTGACGCCGGACTCCGGTGAGACGGCGGGCACGGCCCAGACGTTGAACAGTTGCCGGTAGGTGGCGTACGGCTCGACGGCGGTGATCTCGCGCCACTTCTCGGCGGCGTCGGTGCGGAACTTCTGTTGCTCCTGGGCGGTGTAGCCGTCGCCGACCACCACCACGTCCAGCTTGGTGGCCGGGTCGCCGTTGCGGACCAGGGCGGTGACCTCGCCGTCGCCGTCGGCGCCCGGGGCGGTGAGGCCGGCGGGTGGCGTGGCCAGGTAGGGGGAGGCGGCGGGTGCCGTGGCGTGGGCGATGGTCCCGTCCTCGTCGAAGGCCTCGACCTGGTGCGGGGGCCGGTCGGTGCCCGGTGCGGCGGCTGCGCCGGGCGCGGCGGGGGCGCCGGACGCGCCGGGTTCCGGCGCGCTCCAGGCGGGGGAGGCACCGAGGAGTGCGACGGCGAGGGCGGCGGTGAGCAGGGCGGGCGCGGTCCTGCTCCTTCTTCTTCTGGTCCTGATCGGCACGGAGTTCCTCCCGGTGGGCGGCGGGTGTGGGGAGGCTCCTTCCCTTGTTGAGGACCTGACAATCAGGAGAATTCGTTGAGGATGCCGCGGAAGAGCGCGGTCGCGGCGATCCAGCAGAGCACGGCGACGATCAGGGTGACGACCAGGGGCCACTGGAGGGTGAGCAGCGCGATGGAGCCGAGGAGCGTGGCGAGCACGTTCGCCACGACGGTGACGGCCAGGACGAACGGCACGACCCCGTCGTCCAGCGGCCACCCCTGGGTGAGCACCAGGGCCGTCCCGGCGGCGATCAGCAGGCTGAGCACGGCGGCGTCCGCCCACGGGTAGGTCTCCGTCTGCGAGCGGTGACCGTGGTAGCCGATCTCGATCACCTCGCCGTGCAGGACCGTCACGTCCACGGTGGTGCCGGCGGTGACGTCGTCGTAGAACGCCTTGCCGACGCCGTACTCGGCGGCCGGCGCCGTCTCGCGGGCCACCGTCAGCGTGTAGGGATCCGAGTCGGAGCCCGGATCCAGGTGCTTCCCGGTCACCCGGCCGCTCTCCCGCGTCGCGCAGTCGTCGGACGGCTGCGCGGGCGCGGTGCAGAGCGGGGTGTGGTGGTAGCGGCGCACGTCCTCGAAGTCGGCGGTGAACCGGACGAAGCCCGCGACGACGAGGGCGAGGCCGACCAGGGCGAGCACGATCCGGGCGACGGGCCGGAGCCTGTCGCCGAGGGACGGCGGCACCTTCCAGCCGTCCGGGTTCGGGCGCTCGTCCCGGACGGGGACGGCGTCCTCAGGCATCGCCGCCGTCCAGCGCCGGCACGGTGTACCCGTTCATCGCCACCCCCGTCGAGTCCTCCCCGGTCGCCCCGGCGTTCGCCGTCGACGCTCCCCCGGTCACAGCCCGGATCATGCCAGGGAACGGCGGAGTGCGCGAGGAATCTCCCCTGCCCGGACCGGACTTGTAGGCGGCGGTAGATTGGCGGGCATGACGCCGACGCCTGATGCGATGAGCCCGGTCTCCCGCACCGCCCTGCCCGTGGTGCTGGTGCGGGCACACGAGAGCACCCGGCCCGAGCCGCTGTTCACCGACCCGTACGCGGCCCGGTTCGCCGAGGCGGCCGGGTTGCCCGCCGAACTCCCCGAGCGGGCGCGGCGCGAGGGCCTCGCGGCGGCGCTCGCCGTGCACATCGTGCTGCGGACCCGCTACTACGACGACCGGCTGCAGGCCGCCGGGGTCGAGCAGGTGGTGCTGCTGGCGGCCGGGCTGGACGCCCGGGCCTACCGGTTGGACTGGCCGGGCGGCACCCGGCTGTGGGAGCTGGACCTGCCGCCGGTGCTGGAGTTCAAGGAGCAGGTGCTCGACGCGGCCGACGCCGTGCCGACCTGCCGGCGCGAGGTGCTGCCGGGCGACCTCCTCGACCCGGGGTGGCCGCGCCGCCTGGTCGCGGCCGGCTTCGACCCGCAACTGCCCACCGCCTGGCTGGCCGAGGGCCTGCTGGTGTACCTGAGCCCCGAGCAGGCGGCGGGACTGCTCACGGCCGTCGGCTCGCTCTCCGCACCGGGCAGCCGGCTGCTGATGGAGCGCGGCCGGGACGTCTCCCGCAGCCCGGAGGATCCGGCGCTGGCCCACGTCACCGAGCTCTGGCAGGGCGGGCTCGGCCCCGACACCGACCAGTGGCTGAACGACCACGGCTGGCAGGCCCGGACCACCTCCCTCGCCGAGGTCGGGGAGGCCTACGGCCGTCCGCTGCCCGAGGGCGCCGGTCGGACCAGCGGCTTCATCGAGGCGGTCCGCACGGCCGGGGGCTGAACCGGGGCGTCCCGAGGGGGTGCCGTCGGCAGGGTCTCACCGGAGGGAGTGGCGGATCCGCAGGCGGCCCAGCCCCGTCCCCCCGGAGATCCGGATGACCGGACCGCCCGGGCGGACGGCCCGGCGGGGCCGGTAGCGCGGCTGCTTGAGGCCGGCGTGGAGGGCCGTGAGGTCGACCACCGCGTCCCGGGGCACGGTGATGCTCGCCCCGCCGGTGCCGAGCAGCAGTTGGATGTCGACCACCGGGTGCTCGATGACCGCCCGGGAGAGGTCCAGTCGCACCCGCCCGAGCGCCGAGGCCACGGTGAGGACGCGCGGGACGCGCCAGGCGCCGCGCCGCCGGATCCGGCCGCCGAGGGCGTCGCCCGTGAGGGTGGCCTCGGACCGGGTGGCCGGTCGGGCGAGGGGCTCCGGCAGTCCGTCGAGGGCCTCGGCGAGGCCGTCCGGTGTCGTCGCGGTGAGCGCCCGCTGCAGTCGCTGCTCCAGCTCCTCGAAGCCGAACTGCCCCTCCGCGTAGGCCTCCTGGAGCCGGCGGACCGCGGCCTCGCGGTCGGCCTCGCTGATCGTGGTCGGCCCGCTCGTGCCGGTCGCCATCACTCCACCCCTCGACTGAGTACGTTGTACGCGGTCATGGCGGCCACGCTAGATTACTGGGTACCGTGTACGCAAGAAGAGGGGCCGACGGTGACCGACGCCGAGTACGTGAACATCTGGATGCGGCCCGAGCGCCCCGCCCGCGGGCCGAAGCCCGCCTACAGTCGGGCGCAGATCACCGAGGCCGCCGTCCGGATCGCCGACGCCGAGGGCCTGGAGGCCGCCACCATGCGCCGGATCGCCGCCGAGATCGGCGCCGGCGCGATGTCGCTCTACCGGTACGTCCCCGGCCGCGACGAGCTGATCCAGCTGATGGCCGACCGGCTGATGGGGGAGATCGACGTCGAGGGCATGCCCTCCGGCGACTGGCGGGGCGACCTCACCCGCTACGCCCACGGCCTGCGCGCCATGTGGCTGCGCCACCCCTGGATCGCCACCGTGCACCGCGCGCTGCCCGGCTTCGGCCCCCGGCAACTGCGCCTGATCGAAGGGGTGATGGGCGTGCTGGACGCCCACGTCCCGATCGACGAGAACCTCGGCCTGATGGCCGTCCTCAACGGCTACGTGGAGGGGGCCGCCCGCGACGAGGTCAGCTGGACCGAGGAGGTCCGGCGCAGCGGCGTCAGCGAGGAGGAATGGCAGGCACGCAGCTACCCGTACGTCCGGCAGCTGCTGGAGAGCGGGGAGTACCCGATCTTCGGCCGGATCGCCCTGGAGGCGCGGGGGCCCAGGCTCGGCCGGGACGAGCAGTTCCGGATCGGGCTGGAGCGGGTCCTCGACTGCATCGCCGCGGCGCTCCCGCCGGAGGCGCGCGCGTAGCGCCGGGGCGCCGACCGGAGCGACCGCATCGCCGAACCCTTCTACACCGGCGACGCCGTCTTCCCCCACGGCTACACCTTCGGCGGCCACCCCGTCTCCGCCGCCGTCGCCCTCGCCAACCTCGACATCTTCGAACGCGAAGGCCTCAACCAGCACGTCCTCGCCAACGAGGGCACCTTCCTCAAGACCCTCGACAAGCTCCGCGACCTGCCCATCGTCGGCGACGTCCGCGGCAACGGCTACTTCTACGGCGTCGAACTCGTCACCGACAAGGCGAACAAGACCACCTTCACCGACGAGCAGTGCGAACGCGTCCTCTACGGCTACCTCTCCAAGGCCCTCTTCGACAACGGCCTCTACTGCCGCGCCGACGACCGCGGCGACCCGGTCGTCCAGTTCGTCCCGCCCCTGACCGCCGACCAGAACACCTTCGACGAGATCGAACAGATCATGCGCCACTGCCTCACCGAGGCCCACAACCGCATCTGACCGATCGACACCAGACCCCGGTGGCCCGCGAACTGCCCCCCGCGGCGCCACCGGTACGGGCCCTGCCTGCGGGAACAGGCAGGGCCCGCCTCGTGCCGCTGTGGGTGGCGGTGCGGGGCGGGCCCGTGGTGCGTGGGGTGTGCGGGGTTTAGC
>NZ_JBHYGR010000186.1:0-1600 GCF_042738155.1 Kitasatospora sp. NPDC059088
GGCCGGGGGGGTGTCGCTCCCCCCCCCCCCCGGGGCCCCCTTTACGTTTCGGGCGGGGATACCGCCATCCACCTCGGTTGCGACGGCGCCGTTGCTGATCGGGTTGGCCGTCTTCTCGACCACAGCGAAGAAGAGGTTGAACGACGTCGCCACGGAGCCGCCTTCCTGAATCGGACGGCCGACCCGCCCGTCCGGCAAGAGCCGGTTCCGTCTGGCGGGTGACCCAGCGGGCAACGTTGGCGAGCGCTCAACGACCGGTCGGTCGGGATACTTTCGCAGGTCGGCCGCCCACCCGACTGCGGCCCTCACTCAGTCGGACCAAAACTGTGATCTATCTCACTTTGCATTGAAATGACGCTCGGCTGCCCGCTCGATTCCCCCTGGTCACAGTACGCAGTGTGAGTTTCTGATCACTCTAGGTCCCATTCTGACCGTCCTGCCCCACTGACAAACTGCCCGCTCGCGCCGGTTAGTTGACGGGCTCTCTACGGGCCCGCCCGCGCGCGGTCCCGCGCGCCGGCACTGCTGGCGCGCGACCGCGTGCGCCACGAGCACTGCAGAGAGGGGGAGTTCGTGGAGTCTCCGACGTCCCACCCGGCACCGCCTGCCTCAGGCATATCCGGTTTGGACATGGAGGGGCCCGGGGCCGTTGCCTGCGGCCAGGGTGCTCTTCGAGTCGCTTCCCGAAGGCCGGACACCCGGCCCGACCCGGCCCGCCGCACCAGCGACGGACCCCGCCAGCACACCGCCGGCCGAGGGGGCCGCGGCGACCACGCAGGAGGCACCAGTTGAGCAGCACGCCCAGCGACGACGACGGGCAGCAGGCCGACCCCATCGACCGGCTGCCCGTGGACTTCGCCGCGTTCTTCCTGCGGGAGCACCCCGGGTGGCTGCGCTACGCCCACCAGCGGCTCCAGCACCGCCCAGACGCCGAGGACGCCATCCAGGACGCTGGCGTCGCGCTGTTCAAGGTCTGGGACCGGGCGCTGTCCAGCTCGGACCTCGACGCCTTCTCCTTCAAGGTCGTCAAGGACGCGGTCGCCGACACGCTGCGCGCCCGGGCCAGGGCGGAGGCGAAGAAGGTGCGCCTGGCCGCGCAGCCGGAGGCCGCCGACACCAGCCAGGCGGAGATGGAGCGCCTGGCCTACCTGGACGCCTTCAACCGGGCCCTGGCCGTGTACGCCCGGGACTACCCGGTGCAGGCGGAGGTGGTGCGCCTGCGGCAGACGGGGATGTCCTACCAGGAGATCGGCGCGGCGACCGGACTCGCCCACACCACAGCCCGGACCTACTACAGCCTCGGGCGCCGGGCTCTGCAGTACATGCTCGACACCGACCGCCACGATGACTAGGGGACACCGTGAACTTCGACGAGATCTTGCAATCCGAGACGGCGGACATCGAGAGGGCGTACGCCGATCATGACCCGCTGGCCTTCACCCGGCGCCTCGCCGAGCGCATCGCTGGCGAAGGACAGGCCCCCTCCCGGGCCAGCGCCCCCGCCCGCCCCCCCCCCCCCGCCCCCCGGCGGGCCCCCCCCCCCCGCACACAACACCCAATAACGCCCCCACAGAAAAAGGGCGCCAGACGGCGTGTCCGA
>NZ_JBHYGR010000186.1:1610-15087 GCF_042738155.1 Kitasatospora sp. NPDC059088
ATGCCCCGCGGGCCATCCCCCGGCGCCTCGCCGCGCGCTCCGGTGGCGACGGACCGCCCCCCCCCCGGCCCCCCCCCGGGCCCGGCCGCGCCACGGCGGCCCCCGGGCGGGAAGCCGCGCGTCGCACACTCGACCCATTGCCGCCCGCACTGAACCGGGCCGCACTGCGGCGTGACCTCGACCGCCTGTGCGCGGCCGTCGTCAACGACGCCGACCCCGACCGGCTGACCGGCTTCTTGGAGGCCTGCGACGAAGGAGCCGCCCGCATCTTCGGATGCCTGCTCTACGCGATCGGCCGGGTCACCGACGCCACCAGCTGGTGGCGCTTCGCGGCGGGGGCGGGCGACGACCTCGCCGTCCACTGCCTGGCCGTGCACTACGCCGCCTGCGGCGACGACTGGGAGGCCTCCTTCTGGCGCAGCCTCGCTCGGGACGCCGGGGTGGTCGACGAGCAGAAGCTTCCCGACACCGTGGAAGCGGACTGCGCCGGCACCCGGGTCCTCGCCCACCACGGCCCCGTTCGCGAGCTCACGCAAGACATCGGCTCCGCCATGCGCACTGCCGGGACCGCCCCCGCCGGAGGCGATACCGCCGCCGAGGCAGCAACCGGCGTGGCGGCGAGGTCAGTGCGCGGCAGCAG
Organism: Kitasatospora sp. NPDC059088; assembly: GCF_042738155.1. NCBI lineage: Bacteria > Bacillati > Actinomycetota > Actinomycetes > Kitasatosporales > Streptomycetaceae > Kitasatospora > Kitasatospora sp. NPDC059088. The sequence goes on from NZ_JBHYGR010000186.1 coordinate 2,251, forward strand.
GCCGCTGAGGAAGGGGAATCGCCGGGCCCTGGCAGCCGCCCGTCGGCGGTAGCCACGGTCGTGGGCGCCCCCCGCCCCGCCCCCCCCCCCGGGGGGCCCCCCGGCCGCCCGCCCCCCCGCGCCCCCGGGCGGGGGCGGGGCCGGGGGGGGGCCCCCCGGGGTGGGGGCGCCCCCGGCCCCCCCGCCGCGGCGGGGCCGCCCGGGTGCGCGCCCGGCCGCTCCGCCGCGGCGGCGGTCCCAGGACAGCGGCAGGGCCTGTCAACCCTCGGGTCGGTTGACCCGTCACCGGACGGCCGAGATCCTGGGGCACACTCGTCGACCGGCGCAGGAAGGGACGCATGCTGAGTTTCACCTTGGACACCAACTGCCTCATAGCCCTGGAAGAAGACCGGCCCGAGGCCTCCGGGGTCCGCGCTCTCCTCCACCGGCACGACCGCGGGTCGGCAACCGTCCGGCTCGCGGCGACGACTGCCGCAGAGTCCCTGCGCGACGGCACCGCCCCGCCGAACTTCGAGATCTTCCAGGCGCGGCTGCGGGCCGTGGGCCTGGACCATCTCGGCATCCTCAAGCCGATCGCCATCTTCGACCTGGCCTACTTCGACTGGGCCGTGTCCGCCCAGGACTCGGACGACGCCGAGCTGCGCCGAATCCACCAGGTCCTGTTCCCCAGCTTCGCCTTCGAGTACGACCGGGCGGTGCCCGAGTCCCTGACTGGGGACCAGCGGGCCAAGGCCGAGCGGAAGTGGCGCAACTACCGGCTGGACGGCCTGGGACTGCACACCCATGTCCGCGCCGGCGCGGACGTCTACGTCACCTCCGACCGGAACTTCTTCAAGCAGGCCAAGAAGTCGCAGCTCGCACAGCTCGGCGCGCCGGTCATCCTGCCCCCCGGCGAGGCCGAGACGTACGCGGCGTCCCGCTGAACCCTGTGTTTCAGCACCTCAAGGTGTCCGGAAGCTGTCCGGTCAATCACCGCAGGTCAGCGCGCCCCCCAGGACAACCGGACATCCCGGACACCTGCACCTGCTCCACCTGTCCCGGTAACCCCGACTCCGGAAAAGGCCGGGGCGGGTAGCGATTCGCTACCCGCCCCGGCCGTTTAGTGTTTTATAATAACGCATCGAAAAGCCCGCCAACCAGCCCCGCACCCCCCTGCCCGGTAAACCCCCACACCGAAACCGGCGGGGGGGGGATGCTAAGCCATCCCCGCCCCGGCCTTTTCGTGTTTTCTACTCACGCTTCGAAACGCCAGCCATCGAGCCCCGCAAGCACCCTCGCCCGCGCCTCGATGACGGCCATTCGGGCAGACCGCTCGCCCTCGTGAACGTGAGCCGTACTGGCAGTGCTCTGCCCAGGCCACTTGCGGTAGAGGAGACCGGTCTCCGCCGAGAACCAACCCCGGCTGGTCGCATCCAGAGCCATCAGGAGGCCCGTGTCCTCGGACGCGGGGAGCGCCATCCAGCCTCCAAGGGCTAGGACGAGATCACGCCGTGCGCACAATGTCGCCGGGTGAACCTGCGCGCGGAAGTTGTGCGCCTTCCAGTGCTCAAGCACCGCGCCACGCCCGATAGGTCCCTCGGGTGGGTCCTGATCGAAGCCGACGGTCGAGCCGTCCGGGAGCAGGTCGAGAACCCGCGAGGTCGACCAGCAGACGCCCGGACGTTGAAGAGCCGCCAGGTCTCGGGCCAACACGCCCGCCACCAACATGTCGTCGGCGTCGAGCACCTTGACGAACTGCCCGACAGCCCGGGAGAGGGCCATGGTCCGGGCCACGCCGGCACGCCCGTGACGCCCCTGCCCGAAGGTGACCCGGGCATCGTCCGGCACGTACGGGGCGACTGCGTCCGTCTCCCCGTCTTCCTGAATGATCCACTGCCAATCCCAACCTTCCGGGAGCCGCTGGGCGAGCAGTGACTTGTAGGCATCCGGCAGGAACGGAGCGGACGGTCCGTGAACAGCTGTGATGACGGAGATGATCTGGGTCATGCTCACCACCTAGTCAGAGGAGTCGTGAACACGATCTCAGTACGGTCGCCGGGCAGCGTGACGTTGGAGGCTTCGGCCACCCTTCCGTCGATGTCGTACGAGATCTTCCAGAGGATCAACACTGAGTCTCCGGCCTTGAGCCCCAGTTCCTCAGACTCCTCCGCCGTCGGCGGGCGAGCCGTGACCCGTTCCTCGATGCGACCCAGCTCGATGCCGAGCGTGTGCAGCTGGTTCTGTGTGCCACCTGGCCACGGCTCCTTGCTCGGGTCGAGCAGATCCGGGTTGCCCTCGACCGTGTCGTACACGAGGTACGACCGGGCAACGTTGAACGGCTCGTCTTCCTCGCGATAGCGCGTCCGGTAGGTCCGTTCCAGGAGCCTCGTGCCGACTGGGATCTGGAAGAGGCCAGCCAGCACTTCATCGGCCGACACCGCGTCGTCAAAAGCGGCATCGAACACCAGATCCGACACGGCCAGCCCGGTGTCGTGCTCCGTCGCGCCCGTCTGCCGGCGGGTCGCTTCCGACTCGCGGGCCCGGTCCTTCTCCCATTGGTGACGCTCGCTGGTCCTCACGACCCGCTTGCGTGGCTTGCGCACGAAGTTGCCCCTGCCGTGGACCTTGTCCACCACGCCCTCCGCCGCCAGGACGCCGAGGGCCTGACGAACCGTGTTCAGGCTCGTCTTGTAGTGCGTCGTCAGGTCGGGAGTCTCCGTGGGCAGCCTGTCGCCGGGCTGCCACTCCCCCGCCTGAATCCGTACGCGGAGGTCATCCGCAATTCGCTCGTACTTGGCCATTTCGGGGCACACCGCCATTCACTCGAAGACCCTGACAGCTTAAGTCCTCTCAAGCAGTTGACGTGAGGCCTGATGACCCCTCATAGTCTTAGCAAGTCCTCTAGAGGACCCCAGGAGGGGATCTGTAGAGGATGGCAGCCCGTGCCTGAGGTGCGGACCTATGCGGACAAGCCCGGAGGGGTGGGGTGACAGCCCCCCAAAGGCAGCGCTTGACCTTTGAGAATCGTCGTCGCCGGGAGGCGTCGGCTTCATATCGATCGTGCGAGACCGACGCGAGAGCGGCGGTCGCGGAAGGCACCTAGGAAACTCAACTGGGGAGAACCTCAGCTGGGGGAGCCGGTGAGTTGAACCGCCGCGACACGTGCCCTCCCCCTACGCGTGGCATGCCGCTCCCTCGGGAGCGTGGGGACGGACGGACGCTGACCAGGCCGATTCGTACGGCTGGATGGCGAGCCGAGTGGGCCAGCGGAGTCTCAAAGCACGTGGCGGGTGAACACCGCCCCCGTGGCGACCGGGTGACGTCGTCGGCGGCAGCTAGCCAGCAGCACCCCGTTCTGGAGTGCGCCGCCCTGCTGGTACCGGGCAGAGATCGGTACCGGACCAGGCCCGAGAGACCTGACGCCCGTAGGACGGGCCATCCCCGACCAGCTGCCCCACGAGGGCTCTGACCTGAGGAGTCTGCCCATGGGCATGCCTCAGAGCTGTATCCGGCCCCGCCGCTGAAAACCGGGCGGGGCTCAAAGTTCGGTCGCTCACCAGCGATCACGGTTCCCGGCGCGCTCCAACCGCCCCGTAGGGCGGCAGGACCGCGTCGGGTCCCGCGGCTGCTCGTGATTCGACGAGTGGCCGGGGCCTTCAGGAAGGCACCCGCACTACCTGCTCAACGCGAAGGCCCGGCCGCCTCGGTCTGGCCTTGGCCTCGTTCTGCGGCTGCTCGTCGAGCGCCGCCCCCCAACGGCTGCGGCCCCGGTGCTGACACACCGGGGCCGCTCAGGGCCGTCTCCGTCGAAGGGAACCACGACCCATGAGCACTATCGTCGCAGGCCAGCACGCGGCCTCCAAGACGGAGTTCGCCGAGCTGGCGCTCGGCATCGACTCCGAGCTGTTCACCGGGCCCGCCGGCCCGGAACGCACCGCCGACCGCACCGCCCGGCTCGCCGCCGCGGCCGACATCCTCACGGTGCTGCGCCGAGAGGACCCCGAACTGGCCTCCTACGCCGACCAGTTGATGCGCCGGGCCAAGCCGCGGCCGACCGCCCAGGTGGCCGTGTGTCACCTGGTCCTGCTGATCGGCGGCACGGGCCGCTCCGGTAAGAACGTCCGCACCGCCCCGGCGACCGGGAAGGCGGCCGCGTGATGATGCCGCGCATCGTTCGCCGCAGCGTCCGCGGCACCGTCACCCCCACCCTGTCCGGGCGCCCCACCCCGGCGGCCGCCGAGATCCTGCCCCAGTCGGCCAACGACCTGCGCGGCGCCGCGTGCACCGAGGTCGACCCGAACCTGTTCTTCCCCACCGGCGACGACGAGTTCTCCGAGCGCCGGGCCCGGCAGATCTGCGCCGGATGCCCGGTGCGCGAGATGTGCCTCGCGCTGGCGCTCAAGCGCGGCGAGCCGCACGGCATCTTCGGCGGCCTCGACGAGACCGAGCGCAAGGACCTGGCCCGCAAGCAGCGCCGCGCGGGGAGGGCCGCGTGATGGCCCACGGCAAGCGCCTCGGCTGGGCGGCGGGCCTGCTCGCCCTCGCCTTCCCCGCCGCCGCCAAGACCGTCCTGACCTTCGTGGCCGCGCTCGTCGCGGTGCTGCTGGCCCACCCGGGCGCCGGGTGCGCGGCCGCGGCGGGGCTGCTGCTCGTGAGCATGCTGCCTGCCCTGCGCCGCCGCGCCGTCCGCGCCCGCCGCCGGCGCGAACTGCGCACCCTGCTGACCGCCACCCGACTCGCCGGAGGGACCCTGTGAGCGTCACCGAGCTGCGGCCCACCGGCCGCACCCGCACCCCCGCCAAGAACGCCTCGAAGGAAGCCGCCGAGGCCGAGGCCCTGCGCGCCAAGACCGAGGCCGCCAAGGCCGCCGCCGACATTGCCAACCGGCTCAAGGCCGCCAAGGCCGCCGCCGAGATCGCCGAGGGCGAGGCCAAGGCCGAGGAGATCCGGCAGCAGGCCGCCGAGAGCCGCGCCGAGGCCGCCCGCCAGCGCGCCGAGGCCGAGACCGCCCGCGAGAAGGCCGCCCGCTCGGCCGAGCAGTGGCGCAAGTACGCGAAGGCCATCGCGATCACCTGCGTGGTCGTCTCCCTGCCCCTGCAGCTGATGGCCTTCTGGTCGCCGGACGCGCCGTTCCTGCTCGCCGCGCCGCTCGTCCTCGAAGGCCTCGCCTGGGCGCTACTCAAGGGCGCCGAGGCCGCCATCGACGAGGCCCGCCCGTCCTGGCACTACCGAGCCCTGGCCGGAGCGGTCGCACTGTTCGCCGCCGCCGTCAACTACCTCCACGGCTCCGCCGAGTTCGGCCTCGGCACCGGCCTCGGCGGGGCGTTCTGCTCGCTGGCCGGCCCGATGGTGTGGGACCTGCACGAGCACGGCCGCATCCTCAAGAGCGAGGGCCGCAAGACCCGGCGCCAGCGCCGCGAGGAAGCCCGCGAGCGCGCCGCCGAGGCCATCGAGAAGCAGGCCGCCGAACAGCGCGAGCTGGACGAGCGCGACGCCCGCGAGACGATCCGCTCCCAGCAGTGGCAGCCGGTGTGGGAACGCGCCGTCGCCCTCGCCGCCGCCCTCGGCGAACTCCACCCCAGCGACACCACCTGGAAGCGCGCGTGGGACGACGTCCAGGGCACCACGCTCGGCGACACCGCCGACGTCATCGCCGCCCGCGCCGCCGCCAAGGCCCGGGTGAAGGACGCCGCCAAGGATCCGGCAAACCAGGGCGAAAAGGCTGAAAAGCCGCAGGTCGAATCCCAGATGCCCGCCCCCGAGACGGGCACGCGCGTACGAGCCGTGGACGGGCGCCGCAACAACGGCGGCACCCCGCCCCGGCGGCAGGCCGGCGACACCCTCGCCTTCTCCCCCGCCGCCCGCCGCGCCATGTCGCTGGCCGCCCAGCAGCAGCGCTCCGCCTCCGCCTGACCCGCCACCCAGGAGACCGCCATGGCCACCACCCGCACCTTCCTCGCCGCCACCGCCCAGCAGCTGGCGATGGTTATGCCGACCGGCCACGTCCGCGTCAGCATCGACCCCGCCGCCACGGCCATCACCGTCCAGCTCAGCACGCCCGACGACGACGGCCCCTCGGCCGACGCCGTGCGCCGCACCCGCAGCTGGGAGGGCCCCACCCACCTGAGCATCGACGTCCCCGCCGCGAACCACGGCAGCCTCACCATCAACGGGAACACGGTCCACCAGTCCTTCGGCACGATCACCGGCGACATCACCGGGATCACGATCGTCAACGGCCACGTCATCATCGGCGGCTCCATCCAAGGGCAGCGGCTGGCCAGCCCCATCGCCGCGACCGTCACCCTGCCCCCAACCGCGCTCGGCGTCGCCCTGCGCAGCGTCTCCGCCGGCCTGACCGCCACCGGGCACCTGCCAGCGCTGGCCTTCGAGTCCACCTCCGGCGACGTGCGGGTGCAGTCGGTGAACGTCCTGTCGGCCAAAACGATCTCCGGCGACGTCGGTGCCGAGCGCATCGGCAGCGACGCCGAGATCCGGACCACCTCCGGCGACGTGCGCATCGGCGTCTACGAGGGCCGCACCGCCGAGATCCGCACCGTCTCCGGCGACATCCGCCTCACCGCCGGCACCCGCGCCACCGGCACCCTCACCGCCCGCACCGTCTCCGGCGACGTCGACCTGCACGGCACCAACCGACTCGACGTCCGCACCCGCACCGTCTCCGGCCACCTCGCCCGCCGCTGAACCCCGGGAGCCCCCCATGAACTCCAGCAGCCCCGCTGTCCGCTTCGCCGCCTCCTACGCCCTGCTCCGCGCCGCCGCCGACGTCGCCGACCACTGGATCCAGACCGACCACCAGGCCACCACCAAGGGCCAGCACGACAACGACGGGCAGTCCAGCGCGGCCGGGCGCCGCGCCTGCGCCGCCCACGTCGCCACCTACACCGCCACCCAGGCCGTCGTCCTGCTGGCCGGCACCCGCCTGCTCGACGTCCGCCTGCGCCCCGCCTCGGTCGCCGCCGCCCTCGCCCTCTCCGCCGTCACCCACTACATCGCCGACCGGCGCGAGCCCCTGCGCCGCTTGGCCGACGCCACCGGCAAGGCCCGGTTCGTGCGGCTCGCCGACCACGGCATGAACGGCGCCTACTGCTTGGACCAGGCCTGGCACCACGCTGCCGAGACCGTCGCCGCCGTCATCGCCTCCGCCTGACCGACCACCCACAGGAGTTCCGCCATGCCCAGGATCCAGCTGCCCTCCTACCGCTCCGCCGGCGGCGCCATCGTCCAGTGCAAGTCCGGCCTGATCACCGACCGCTGGGAGTGCGGCGGCTGCGCGACCCGCAGCCGTGAGTTCCAGTTCCGCGAGGAGATGCTCGCCAGCGCCAGCACCCACGCCGCCACCTGCACCGCCCTGCCCATGCGCTGACCAGCCACCACGGCACGCATCACCCGGGACGGCCGCGCAGCTTGCCGGCCAGGGCGGCCGTCCCGGGCCCCCTTTCGCACCACCATCGCAGTGAGGAAGGACCCACAGTGAACCACGACACCGCCGCCGACCTGCCCGACCCCGACGACGACTCCTCGACCGCCCCGGCGGAGCAGGGCGAGGCGAAGATCCTGCCGTTCGGCCGCCTCTCCAAGACCAGCTCGGCCCCCGCGCCCGTCGAGGCCCCGCGGCCGGACCCGGCGCCGGAGGAGTCGGTCTACCTGCCCGACCCCGACGAGGTGCCGCACGAGGTCCCCGCGGTGGTCGCCGCCGCCGACCGCGAGGACCTGGCCGGTGACCGGCCGCTGATCCCCAGGTGGATCCGCACCAGCGAGGGCCGTCGCACCATGGCCCGCGCCCGCGCCAAGCAGATGCGCCGCGCCGCCCGGCGCTGGGCCGGGCGCCAGCTGACCACCCGCGGGCACGCCGCCCAGGCCCTGCGCGGCGTCCGGCGCTCGGCCCAGTGGGCGGCCGGATTCGAGGGCGCCCACGTGCAGGCCGCCGCCCACCAGGCCCACGTCGCCACCCGTGAGGCCCGCGACCTGGCCCGCCGCGCCCGCTTCACCCTGCTGCCTGGCGACCGCCTCCTCGCCCAGAAGAACAGCGAGGCCGCCCTCGCCGTCGCCATGGCGGCGGTCGCCGCCCACAAGAAGGCCAAGTCCAACCGGCGCCGGATCCGCTTCGCCCGTGCCCTGGTCGCCTTCGGCATCCCCGCCGCCGTCGTCCTGACCGCCTACGTCGCCCTCGGCGCCGCCGGTCTCGCGCTCGGCATGTTGACCGTGTTCGCCGTCGAGGCGCTCATCGGCCGCCGCCCCGACCGCGAAACCGAGTGGGACGCCGACGTGCGCTCCCTGTCCGACGGCGACCCGATGACCGAGAGCATGCTCGACCGGGCGTTCAAGGCCGCCAAGGTCATCGGCGATGCCCAGCGCCTGACCATGGTCACCCCGTGCGCGATCGACCCGGCCGTGTCCAACGCCTGGCACGCCGTCATCGACCTTCCCGACATCACCGTCAAGAAGGCCCAGGCCAAGGTCGACGAGATCGCCGCCGCGATGGGAATCGACCGCACCAACCTCGACATCCGCCAGGTCGGCTCCAACGGCCGCCGCATGGCCATCTGGGCGTGCGGGCAGGACCCGTTCCTCGCCACCCGCCGCAACCCGCTCGTCGCCTCCCGGGCGAAGTCCGTCAACACCTGGTCCGACGGCTTCCCCCTGGCCTTCGACAAGCGCGGCAACGTCCTGCGCCCGACCCTCTCGGACTACTCGTTCCTCTTTGCCGGGGCCACCCGCTCCGGCAAGGGCATGGGCCTGGCCAACCTGCTGGCCGCCGCGATGCTCGACCCGCGCGTGCGCATCCGGCTGTTCGATGGAAAGGGCGCCGGCGAGTACGTCCCGCACGCCCGGGCGCTGGCGACCTTCGTGCGCCGCAACCCCAAGCGGCTGGTGCAGTTCCTGCGCCTCATGGTCGACGAGATGAACCGCCGCACCGAGATCCTCGTCGAGGCGGGCCTGTCCAAGGCCAACGAGGCGCTGGTCGACAAGCTCGGCGGCATCGAGCTGGTCATCATCGACGAACTCGCCACCTACACCGCCAAGAACGGCCCCTCCGGCAAGTACGCCGAGGAGATCACCGAACTCCTCGCCCAGATCGCCGCCGTCGGCGCCGCCGTCGGCATCGTCCTCGCGCTCGCCACCCAGTACCCCGAGGCCGAGATCGTCACCCCCCGCCTGCGCGGCAACCTCGCCGCCCGCATGGCCATGCGCGTCGAGTCCCCCGGCGCCTCCAACGTCGTCCTCGGCGACGGCATGGTCGGCCAGGGCTACGACGCCTCGAAGATCCCGATCGAGAAGACCAGCCGCGGCCGCGCCTGGCTGACCACCCCCGACACCGGCGTCATCGAGGTCCGCTCCCTGTTCATCGACGAGGCGGCCGGGGAGATCCTGCCGCTCATCGAGCGCGGCATCGAACTGCGCCAGGAGGCAGGACACCTGCCCGGCCACTACGAGGACCCGGTCGAGGCCGCCATGGCCGCCCTCACCGGCGTCAGCGCCGCCGCCGGCGGCGAGGACGGCCTCGGCACCGTCGTGCGCCGCACTGTCGTCGACCACCTCGTCACCGCCGCCCGCGACACCGGACGGGGCCAGATCACCAACGCCGAGGCCCTCGCCCACCTCGCCAGCACCGACTCCTCCCGCTACGGTCGCCAGGCCCACGAGGCCGACGCCGCCTGGCTCTCCCGGGTCGGCAAGACCCTCAAGACCGACCTCGCCGACCTCGGCGTCGACCTCGTCCCGGGTCGCCTCACCGAGGCCGACGGCAGCCGCCCCAACGGCTACACCCTCAAGGCCCTCACCGACGCCACCACCGCCCTCGACGGCGACTGAACCGCCCCATTTGCCCGGTTCCAGCGCCCTGACCGACCCCTGCCGCCTCCGCGAAAGCGCAGGTCACAGCTCTGCACCCCGCGTCAGGGCCCCTGACGCGCCCTGACGGACGGGACCCTCGGCGGCACAGCCCGCCAGGGATGCGCCGCCATCCGACACCCCTGTGACCTGCGATTTTCCATGCCCGGCAGGGGCCGGTCAGAGCACCCCAGCCCACCCAAATCACCCCAAAGCCCCCTCCCGGAAGGGAGTCAGCCAGTGCTGCTCACCGTCTCCGCCGCCGTGTTCTTCGGCATCATCCTGGCCGTCATGCTGCGCCAGAAGGCCGTACCCTTCGGCGGCGCGCTCGTCGCCGCCCTGTTCGGCTTCTACCTCGCCGCCACCGGGCTCGCCCCCGCGATCAGCGACGCGATCACCAACCTCGTCCACGCCCTGCCCGGCGCGCACTGACCCCCGGGCCCGCGATGAACTCCGCCCTCACCGCGCTGCTCCCGGACCTGTCCCTCGTCGCCGACGGCGGCGAACTCGTCCGCGAGATCGAGCGCTACCTCGCCACCCTCCCCGTCCCCGCCCGTGTCCCCGTCCCGCAGATCTGCGCGCTCGGCCAGGCCCCCGTCACATGGGATCTCGGCATGACCCGCCCCCGGGCCACTCTCCTCGACCGCGCCCGTGGCCGCACCCCGGCCCCCGTCCCGATCGACACCGCCACCCACCTGCGCCTGATCTCCCGCTACCTCACCGTGCACGGCTGGTGCCAGGGACTGCTGTGGGACGAGGCCGGCCGCGCCTGCATCCTCGGCGCCCAACTCGCCGTCCTCGCCGCCGGATACGGCACCCCCACCACCGCCATGAACGCACGCCGCTACCTCATGGAGCAGTTCGCCGCCCAGGACCCGGCGGTGCGCTCCGTCGACCAGTGGAACGACCGCCCCGCCCGCACGGCCGCCCAGATCCACCGCCAGCTCGACATCGCCCACTCCCGCGCCACCCGCCGCTGACCGCGCCGCGACCGTGCAAGGGCCGAAAATGGGCGCACTGGGCTAACTCTCCAATGCAGTTCTGGCTGCTTCCACAAACACTCCCTCAGCCTCGCCAAAGCCATCGGTGTTCTCCTTGAAGCGAAGCCCCAAAAGGGTCTTGGAGCTGTCGCTAAGCTGCCCTTGCGACTTGAAGGCGCGCGCAAAATGGTCCAAATCTGCCCACCACTTTCTGTGGCTTTCTAGATACGCAGCTCCAGCCTCGGCAACGGCAGCTGGCCCTACGATCGACACACGGTTGGCCAGCCTGAAAGCCGCGCGCGCTTGACGCATAGATTCCTCCTGCAGTGTGGCTATTTCATCGACGCTGGCGTCGCGCATCCGAAGCGCGCTGTGAAGGGCGCCGAACGCAGTCCGACTGGCGTGCGCCTGCTCCACGTACTCGTTGTAGGCCGCCTCCCGGCGCTCTCGCAGCCACATCTGACGCTCCATACGTGCCGCGTGTTCACGTTCTAGTTGTGCCGCCTCAAGCTGGCGGACCTGCTCTCGCTCCCTCATTTCGTCACCGCGGCGTTGTGCCCGATTACCAAGCACACCAGTTGTGACGCTCGCCATGAGAGTGCCGCCAACGCCTATCAAAGCCACCCAAAGACCGCTGTCCGCCATACCCCCCATCCTGCCGGAAACCATCAACCTAGGTGAGCCAAAGGTGACTTAGCTCCACAGGCGTCCCAAGCAGATCTGCGCCGACCGCCGTGCCGCCCGGACCGCCGCCGAACCTGGCGACTGGTCCGGGCGGTGCGGGGGACGGGCAGGCCCCGCTCCCGACACCCGAGCGCCCTTGGAGGCACCCGTGTCCGTGGGAGAGACCCCGATCACCGTCGTCGGCAACCTCACCGACGACCCCGAACTCCGCTTCACCAACACCGGCGTGGCGATGGCCCGCTTCACCATCGCCTCCACCCCGCGCACCTACGACAAGACCAGCGGCCAGTGGCGCGACGGCACCGCGCTGTTCCTGCGCGCCACCGCCTGGCGCGAGGTCGCCGAGCACGCCACCGAGTCCCTCACCAAGGGAATGAGGGTGGTCGCGACCGGACGCCTGGTCCAGCACAACTGGCAGACCCCCGAAGGCGAGAACAGGTCGATGCTCGGCCTCGACCTGGAGGACATCGGCCCGAGCCTCAAGTTCGCCACCGCCAAGGTCACCAAGGCCCAGCGCAACGGCAGCGGCGCCCCCACCGAGCGGCAGAACGACCAGTGGTCCACCGCCGCCCCGGGCGCAACCCCCGCAGGCTTCACGGCGGAGCCCCCGTTCTAGGCGGACTCCTGGCCTGACCAGCACAAAGCCCCGCAGCGGCCGTCGAATCCTGGCAGAGAAGCCGGCCGCTGCGGGGTCCACCCGATCCCCTCGTCAAGAGAATCAGGACACCAGCATGCCCGAGTTCAGCGACTCCGTGCTCGCCGTCACCGACGACGCGTACGACCGCGAGCGCGCCAGCGACGGCCGCTCCCGCTACGGCGCCTACCTCGCCGCCCGCGCCGACCAGCTCCTCGACGACGGCGCCCCGATGGACGCCGCCTCGTTCGCCGTCGCCGCCTGGCGCATCGCCACCAGCCCCGTCATGGCACCCGGCTACGTGCGCGTCCGCCCCGACCTCGCCGCACTGACGCCGACCGTCGCCGACAACTACCGGATGATGCTGCACTTCGAGGTCCCCTTGCGGCACCGCGCCCTGGCCACCCGGCCCGCGAGGGTGCAGGACTGGTCCGCCCACCGGCCCGTGTGGGGCGACGAGCGGTGGCAGTGCCTCACCGAGCCCGACCCGGAGTACCCCGGTCGTCCCGCGCTGCTCGTCACCGCGACCCTGCTCGTGTCCGTCCCGGCCGAGATCCTCACCAGCCCCAGTGCCTGCGGCCCGGGCCCGGTCATGACCCGGGGGGGGGGGGGGGGGCGGGGGCGGGGGGCGGGGGGCCCCCCCAACCCCGCCCCCCCCCCCCCCCCCCCAACCCCCCCGGGGGGGGATAAACAAAAAAAGAAGAC
>NZ_JBHYGR010000187.1:0-10370 GCF_042738155.1 Kitasatospora sp. NPDC059088
GTGGGCGCCTGCTCCACCGGGGCGGCGGGCGGGGCGGCCGGGGCTGCCGGGGCGCCGGGCAGGCCCATCAGGCCCGGCACGGCGTCCGGCGGCGCGAGCAGCGTCGGCGCCGGCTCGGCGGCCGGGGCGGGCACCGGGACCGGAGCGGGCGGGGCGACGGGCGGCGCGGCCGGGGCCTGGGCCTGGGCCTGGGCGACCGGCGGCTGGGCACCGACCGGCGGCAGGCCGTGGCCGCCGCCCGGGGGCATCAGCATCGTCGCGGCCTCGGCCCCGGCCGGGGCGGGCGCCTCGGGCAGGTCCGAACCGGAGGTACGCAGGCCCTCCGGCATCAGCACGGTCGCCGCCTCGGCCGCGACCGGCGCGGGCGGCGGCGTCGAGGCGCTCGGCGGCAGCGGGGCGGCGAACGGGTCCTCGCCCGGCGGCGGCGCGAGCATGGTCGGCGCGTCCCCGGCGGGCCGCGCGGAGACCGGCGGCTCGGTCAGCACGGCGGGCGCCACCGGTACGGGCGCGGGCGGCAGCGGCGCGGGCGGCACGTCGGCAGGCGCGGGCGCGGCGACCGGTACGGGCGCGACAGCCGGAGCCGGTGCCGGTGCCGCGGCACCCCCCAGCTTCTCGGCCTCCGCCGCGATCGCCGCCGCTCCCGCCTCCTGCAGCCACTGCGGCGGGCTGAGCAGGAAGGAGGTCGCCTCCACCGGCCCCGGTGCGGGCTTCGCCGCCCCGGCCGGGTTGGCCGCGACCGGCCGCCCGTACACCTCCTCGAACTGCCGGACCACCTCGTTGACGGGCAGCGCGGGCCACAGCGTGCTGGCGCCCGAGTCGCGGGCGATCACCAGCCGCGCCCCGCCCGCACCCGCCCCGCCGTCGGCACCGGCGGCGGGCCCACCCGCCGTGTCCGCGGGCGAGACCGCCCAGCAGACGAAGCCGAGGTCGAACTCCCGGACCCGCACCTCGCGCTGCTGCCCGTGCGGCACCCCGCCGTTGACCCACTCCTCGGCGAGCTCCTGCGCCTGCGCGTACGTCACCACGCCCGGTTCACCCCTGTCCCCGTCGTCCCCACTCGTTCCCTCAACGCCGTTCCCGCGCTCACGTCAGTCCACCGGGACGGCCCGGGCGAACCCGCCGTCCACCATCAGCTCCGCGACCGTCTCCAGCTCCGGCGGGCTGCCGGCCAGCCGCAGCAGGAAGGCGTCGAAGTCGTCCCCGCAGGGCAGCAGCAGCCGGGCGCAGCGCTCCTCGGGGGCCTCCGGCCCGCCGGAGTCCCGGGCGTCGTCGTACAGGTGGAACCAGACCGAGCCGATCCGGTCGCCGCGCACCTTGAGCGCGATCAGGCCGCCCTGCGCGTAGGCGATGCCCAGGTAGTCCTTGGTGAGGTGGTCGCGCAGGCACTTGTTGGCGTAGACGACGTCCTCGGTGCCGTACTCCTCGGTGAGGGTGAGGAACGGCTGGTCGAGCAGCATGCCGAGCTCGGTGTCCAGTGCGACGCCGACCGGGCCGCGGCCGCCGCCGAGCTTGAGGAAGGTGCGGTAGGCGCCGGGCAGCTGGTAGCCGAGGCGCTCCTCGGCGCGCTGCACCAGGTCCTCGGGGACGCCGATCGGGTCGCCGCCGTCCTTGGCCAGCGAGAAGTGGACGGGCCGGCGCTCCTGCAGCGGGCGGGTGCCCCGGCGGGTGTGGTCGGCGGGCGAGGTGGCCAGGCCGCCGTGGTGGCGCAGCAGGGACTTGACCTCGACCGGGACGAGCTCCATCCGGCGCCAGCCGGGGGCGGCCCGGCCGACCGCGTGGTGCCAGGTCCAGCCGGGCGGGGTGGCCACCGCGGTCTCCAGGTCGGCCCAGAGCGGGTGGCCCTGGGTGAACAGGGCGGCGTTGGCCGAGACGTAGTCGGTCAGCCGCAGTTCGTCCACGCCGAAGCCCTGCGGCGGGTCGGCGACCTCGGCCGCCGCGGCGGCGTACGGACCGAAGTCCGGGTAGCCGGCCTCGTCCACCCGGACCCCGGCCGGGTGCCGCTCGGCACGGACCGGGTCCGGGAACTGCACCACCTGACCTGCGTACGCCGCGTTCGGTGCGGCGGTGACGCCGGGCCGACCTGTCGTCATCTGGGAGCCCCCACTGGCTGCTGCAAAATGCTCGGTGCGCTTGCTGGGCACCAGCCTATTGGGTCACCCGCCCGGCCGACCCCTCGCACCCAGGGCCCGCCGCAACACCTCCACGACCCCTACCTGCCGGGCCTGTGTGACTCGTCGCGGGCGCCGTGGCCGCCGATCGGCCGTACGGGGGCGGCGAGTTCGTCGTCGTCGGTGAGCACCGCCCCGGCGTCGCCGTTGCCACCGGGGCCCGCCCGGGGCCCTCCCGGGGCCCTCCCGGGGCTCGCTGCCGGAACCGTACCGGGCGGGGTCCGGACCGGGGGCGGTTTCGGTAAATCGACGGACAAGTCATGACGATGCTGTGCGGGTCCGGCCGGTGGGCGGCCAGGATGCGGGTGGGACGGGTGCCCGGCCGGCCGGTGGCCGTACGGGTGTTCGGTCCGCCCCGCACCCCGGTTGTGCGGTTGTCGGTACCGAATGACAGGCTTGCCCCGGGACCGACCGGAGCCAACGGGAACCGGACCGCCAGGAACGAGGAGGAGGACACCGCATGACCACCGGTGAGCCGGCGGGCCCGCCCGTGCTGCGCCACCACCGCGACAGCCTGCTGCCCGCCGTCGCCGCCGCGCTGTCGCCCAAGGGCGGCGAGGTGCACACCCTGGCGGGCGACAAGGACGACCGGCGCCCGGTCCTGCACCCGCTGGTCGGCGAGTTCCTGGACACCCTGCCGGTCGAGGCCCGCGAACGGTTCACCGGCCGCTGCCCGGAGGCCGTCCTGCTCTCCCAGTACCTGACCACGGTCGACGGGAAGCGCTCCAAGCGCGCCGCCCGCAAGCCGATGAGCCTGCAGGAAGCCCGCAAGGCGCTCAAGGGCTCCCGGATGACGACGCTCCGGATCCGCGAGGAAGGCGACCCGGCACACGGCACCCACGCCCCGCCGTGCCGCTCCTGCGCACCGATGCTGGAGCACTTCACGGTGCAGAGCGTCGCCGTCGGACCGCCGGCGCGCTGAGCGTCCGCACGCCGGACGCCCACGCCCGCCCGCCTCCCGTACGCCTCTCGTACGCCCCCTGTCCCCGAGCCCCGGAGCACGCCCTGAACCCGCCCAGCCCGCCCCCGCCCCCGCCGGCCACCCTCGCCCCGGGCACCCCGCCCCCGGCCGGCCCCACCGGGCGGACCCGCCCGCGCTTCCCCGCCGACGTCGCCGCCGAGCTCAAGGCGGCCGGCTGGCACCCCGGCCGCTGGCAGATCCGGCAGGCCGAGGAGTGGGCCGACGCCCTGGTCGGGCACGGCGGTCCCGGCGGCGTCCCGCACGCGGTGTTCCCGGCGGCCGTCGAGGCCTGGGCGGAGTTCGGCGGCCTCGCCTTCGACCTCTCCGGCCCCGGCCGCCAGTTGGCCCGCACCTCGTTCCTGATCGACCCGATGTGCGGGCTGCACCAGCCGCGCACCCTGTTCGACCTCGGCCGGGCCCTGGGCAGCCGGCTCGCCCCGCTCGGCGAGGAGGCCTACGGGCAGGCGCTGCTGGCCGTCGACGAGGAGGCCCGGGTCTACAGCCTGGACCACACCGGCGAGTGGTTCCTCGGCCACGGCATCGACCAGGCGATCAGCACCCTGGTCCTGGGCACCGCCCCGGAACGGCTGCGCACCGCCGAGGAGTACGGCCGCGCGTACGGCCAGGGCCCGTCCACGCCGGGCTGAGGCGCCTCCCGTGGATCAGGCCGGACCCGCGGCGCCCGGCCGGCCGAGCCGGTCCGCGCGGACGGCCAGCCGGGACGGCAGCACCGCCTCGACCCGGAAGCCGCCGTCCGCCTCCGGCCCGGAGGAGAAGGTGCCGCCCAGCGCGATCACCCGCTCCCGCATCCCGACCAGCCCGTTGCCCCCGCTGGGCAGCTGCGCCGCCCCCCGCTCCCCGCCCGGGCAGGCGTTCACCACGCTCACCCGCACCCCGTTCGGCGCGTACGCCAGCAGCACCGACACCTGCGCCCCGCCCGCGTGCTTGTGGGCGTTGGTCAGCCCCTCCTGGACGACCCGGTAGGCGGTCTGCTCGGCCTCGCCGGTGAACTCCTGCCGGCTGCCGCTGACGGTCAGCGTCACGGCCATCCCGGCCGCCCGGGACTGGTCGACCAGCCGGGGCAGCACGGCCAGCGAGTCCGGCTCCTGCGGCCGTTCGTCGTCCATCCGCAGCACGCCGAGGATCTCGCGCAGCTCGTTCAGCGCCTGCCGGCCCACCTCGCCCATCAGCCTGGCGCTCTGCGCGGCCTTCTCCGGGTCCTTGACGGCTATTCGCTCCAGCGCCCCGGAGTGCACCACCATCAGCGAGACCCGGTGGGCGACCACGTCGTGCATCTCCCGGGCGATCCGGGTGCGCTCCTCCAACCGGGCCCGGCGGGCGCGCTCCTGGGCCTGCTCGGCGAGCAGGTCCAGTTCGGTCTCCAGGCCGTGCGCACGGTCCTTGAGCGACTCGATCAGCCGCCGCCGCGCCCCCACGTACAGTCCGGTCACCACCGGGGCGACGGTCAGTCCGACCGCGACCAGCAGCGACAGCACGACCAGGCCCCACAGCGGGGTCCGCTCCGCCGCGACCGAGTCGTCCGGGGTCATCAGCTGGAGCGCCATCACGGCGCCGGCCTCGGCGAAGGCCAGCCCGGACAGCGCCACCACCCGGCGGCGCCGGGACGGCCACTCCCAGGTCTCCGCCAGCGTGTACAGCGACACCACCAGCAGCAGCACGCCCAGCATCCCGGGCAGCACCAGCAGGGTCGCCACCACCGGCACGGCCGGCCACCGCCGGCGCACCACCAGCGAACCGCCGGCCAGCGTGCCGAGCAGGGCGATCCCGGCCATGCCGAGGACGCTCACGTGCATCCGGGCGGAGAGGAAGGCGATCGTGCTGGCCGAGCACTCGACCGCGGCGAGCAGCGCCAGCCCGACGTCGAGGAGGGCGCTGCGCCGCCGCTTCCACCACCAGAACGACCGGACCGGCACGCGCTCCCCAGGCGACTTGCTCATGCGTGACAGGTTAAGCGGCAACCCCCGCCCTTCCCCACCCGGATTGCCCGGCACACCCCCTACCCCCCTCAAGTGGTCCAGACCACAGGTGGTTTTCGGCAGCCCTGTCCGCCATCCGGCCACCTCGCGGACAGCGACCGCCCCGACACCTATGCTGGTCGCGTCGGACAGCGCGGTCCGCACGCGTCACACCCGCCACACTGCGCGTGGACCTGTGACGATGAGCCGTTGCCGAACCCCACCACCAGAGGGAGCCAGCCGTGACCGCTCCGGTCCCCACCCCGGCGGACAGCCCCACCGTCCTCGCCGCCGGCGCAGCCGAGGACAACTCGGCCCTGCGCGCGGACATCCGCCGCCTCGGCGACCTGCTCGGCGAGACGCTGGTCCGCCAGGAGGGCCCCCAGCTGCTGGGCCTGGTCGAACAGGTCCGCCTGCTCAGCCGCACCGACGGCGAGGCCACCGCCGAACTCCTCTCCGACATCGACCTGGACACGGCCGCCAAGCTGGTCCGGGCCTTCTCCACCTACTTCCACCTCGCCAACGTCACCGAACAGGTGCACCGCGGCCGGGAGTTCGCCACCCGCCGCGCCCGCGAGGGCTCGCTGCTGGCCCAGACCGCCGACCAGCTCGCCGAGGCCGACCCCAAGCACCTCCAGGACACCCTGGCCAACCTCGCGGTCCGCCCGGTCTTCACCGCCCACCCCACCGAGGCCGCCCGCCGCAGCGTGCTCAACAAGCTGCGCCGGATCGGCGAACTCCTCGACCGGATCCACCGCGAGGAGCTCAGCAACGGCCTGGCCGCCGCCGACCCGGCCCGCACCAGCAGCGCCAAGCGCTCCGCCGACCGCCGCCTCGCCGAGGTCATCGACCTGCTCTGGCAGACCGACGAACTGCGCATCGCCCGCCCCGAGCCCACCGACGAGGCCCGCAACGCCGTCTACTACCTGGACGAGCTCTACCGCGAGGCCGTCCCCGAGGTGCTGGAGGAACTGCACGAGGAGCTCGCCCGGGTCGGCCTCAACCTGCCCGACGGCGTGCGCCCGCTGACCTTCGGCACCTGGATCGGCGGCGACCGCGACGGCAACCCCAACGTCACCCCGCAGGTCACCTGGGACGTCCTCAACCTCCAGCACGAGTACGGCATCCAGGACGCCCTCGCCGCGATCGACGACCTGCGCAACACCCTCTCCACCTCCGAGCGGCTGGCCGGCGCCTCGGTCGAACTGCTCGCCTCGCTCAACACCGACCTGCACCGGCTCCCCGAACTCAGCCCCCGCTACAAGCGGATGAACGCCGAGGAGCCCTACCGCCTCAAGGCCACCTGCATCCGGCTCAAGCTGGAGAACACCCGCGAGCGGCTGGCCGGCGGCACCCCGCACGTCGAGGGCCGCGACTACCTCGGCACCCGCGAACTCGTCGCCGACCTGCGGCTGATCCAGGAATCGCTGCGCGCCCACCGCGGCGAGCTGATCGCCGACGGCCGGCTGGCCCGCGCCATCCGCACCATCGAGGCCTTCGGCCTCCAGCTCGCCACCATGGACGTCCGCGAGCACGCCGAGGCCCACCACCACGCCCTCGGCCAGCTCTTCGACCGGCTCGGCGAGGAGGCCTGGCGCTACGCCGACATGCCCCGCGAGTACCGGCAGAAGCTGCTCGCCAAGGAGCTCCGCTCGCGCCGCCCGCTGGCCCCCACCCCGGCCCCGCTGGACGAGGCCGGCACCAAGACCCTCGGCGTCTTCAACACCATCCGCCAGGGCTTCGAGCGCTTCGGCGACGAGATCGTCGAGAGCTACATCATCTCGATGTGCCAGGGCGCCGACGACGTCTTCGCCGCCACCGTGCTGGCCCGCGAGGCCGGCCTGATCGACCTGCACGCCGGGATCGCCAAGATCGGCATCGTGCCGCTGCTGGAGACCACCGACGAACTCCAGCAGGCCGACCGCATCCTCGACGAGATGCTCTCCGACCCCTCCTACCGGCTGCTCGTCTCGCTGCGCGGCGACATCCAGGAGGTCATGCTCGGCTACTCCGACTCCTCCAAGTTCGGCGGCATCACCACCTCCCAGTGGGAGATCCACCGCGCCCAGCGCCGACTGCGCGACGTCGCCCACCGCTACGGCATCCGGCTGCGCCTCTTCCACGGCCGCGGCGGCACCGTCGGCCGCGGCGGCGGCCCCTCCCACGAGGCCATCCTGGCCCAGCCCTGGGGCACCCTGGAGGGCGAGATCAAGGTCACCGAGCAGGGCGAGGTCATCTCCGACAAGTACCTGCTCCCCTCCCTCGCCCGGGAGAACCTGGAGCTGACCATCTCCGCCACCCTCGCCGCCTCCGCGCTGCACACCGCCCCGCGCCAGGCCCCCGAGGAACTGGCCCGCTGGGACGCCGCGATGGACCGGGTCTCCGAGGCCGCCCACACCTCCTACCGCGCCCTGGTCGACCAGGAGGACCTGCCGAAGTACTTCTTCGCCTCCACCCCGGTCGACCAGCTCGCCTCGCTGCACCTGGGCTCCCGCCCGTCCCGCCGCCCCGACTCCGGCGCCGGCCTGGACGGCCTGCGGGCCATCCCGTGGGTGTTCGGCTGGACCCAGTCCCGCCAGGTCGTCCCCGGCTGGTACGGCGTCGGCTCCGGCCTCGCCGCCGCCCGCGCGGCCGGCCTCGGCGACGTGCTGGACGAGATGCACGGCCAGTGGCACTTCTTCCGCAACTTCCTGTCCAACGTCGCCATGACGCTGGCCAAGACCGACCTGCGGATCGCCCGCCACTACGTCGAGCAGCTGGTGCCCGGCGAGCTGCGGCACATCTTCGACCAGATCGTCGCCGAGCACGACCTCACCCTGCGCGAGGTGCTGCGACTCACCGGCGAGAACGAACTGCTGGAGCACAACCCGGTGTTGAAGCAGACCTTCACCGTCCGGGACGCCTACCTCGACCCGATCTCCTACCTCCAGGTCGCGCTGCTGCGCCGCCAGCGCGAGGAGGTCGCGACCGGCCGCCCGGAGGACCCGCTGCGCGCCCGCGCGCTGCTGCTCACCGTGAACGGCATCGCCGCCGGCCTGCGCAACACCGGCTGACGCCCGGCCGAACGACGCAGGGCCGGTGTCCACGTCCCGTGGACACCGGCCCTGCGTACGTACGTTCCTACTCCGCGGGCTCGCCCGCGCGCCGGCGCTTGAGCCACAGGGCCGCCCCGCCGGCCACGACCACCAGGCCGCCGCCGACCGCCAGCAGCCCCGCGTCGGGGCCGACCGACTCGCCCAGCAGCGGGGCGAACTGCGCCGCCGCGGGCTCCGGCGTGATCGCCGGATCGGGCTCGGCCACCGGATCGGCGTGCGCCACCGCGCCGCTGGACAGCAGCATCCCGGCCGCCCCCAGGGCACCGGCGGTGCCGACCCGTCGTCCGAGCTGCTTGAGCCGGACCACCCGGAGCCGCCGGAGTCGGCGGACCGGACGCAATCTGCGCATCGAGAACTCCCCAGGACCCGTTCGCGTACCGGGCCGACGCTATCCGATCCCGCACAGGGTTCTCACACGGATTCAGGTTTACCGGGCAAGCGTTGTACGACTGTTGTGTACCCGGCACACCGTGCGCATGACGTCACGTCAGACGCCGCCCGTTTCAGGAGTTGTACGTGCCCTGCGCCCGCTCCAGCCCCTCGGACAGCAGCGCCTCCACCGCGTCGGCCGAGCGGTCCACGAACCACTCCAGCTCCTTGCGCTCGGTCGAGGAGAAGTCCTTCAGCACGAAGTCGGCGACCTCCATCCGGCCCGGCGGCCGGCCGATCCCGCAGCGCACCCGGTGGTAGTCCGGGCCCAGCGACTTGGTGATCGACTTCAGCCCGTTGTGGCCGTTGTCCCCGCCGCCCAGCTTGAGCCGCAGCGCCGCGTAGTCGATGTCCAGCTCGTCGTGGACGGCGATCAGCGCCGAGGCGGGCACCTTGTAGAAGTCCCGCAGCGCCGTCACCGGCCCGCCGGAGAGGTTCATGAAGGACATCGGCTTGGCGAGCACCACCCGCTTGCCCGCCAACCGCCCCTCGGCCACCTGGGCCCGGCTCTTGTGCGCCTTGAACCTGGCACCCATCCGCTGCGCCAGCAGGTCGACCACCATGAAACCGATGTTGTGCCGGTTCCGGGCGTACTGCTCGCCCGGGTTGCCCAGCCCCACCACGAGCCAGGGCCCGTCGTACTCCTCCGCCATGTTTCCCTTCTCCCTCGCGCTCGACTCCGCGCTCGACTCCGCGCTCGACGCCGCGCCCGACGCCGTCATCCCGATCATCCTGGACGCACCGCTGCCCCGGCCGCTCCAGGGGAGCGACCGGGGCAGCGTTCGAAAGCTACGGGGTACCGGAGGCTCAGGCCTCGGTGCCCTCGGCCTCGGCGGCCTCGGCGTCGGCGTCGGCCTGCGAGGCCTGGGCGCCGATGACCTGCAGCACGACGGCGTCGGCGTCGACGGCCAGGGTGACGCCGGCCGGCAGGGCGATGTCCTTGGCGTGGATGGAGGCGCCGGCCTCCAGGCCCTCGACCGAGACGGTGACGGACTCGGGCAGGTGGGTGGCCTCGGCCTCGACCGGCAGCGCGTTGAGGACGTGCTCCAGCAGGTTGCCGCCCGGGGCCAGCTCGCCCTCGGTGTGGACCGGGATCTCGACGGTGACCTTCTCGCCGCGCTTGACCAGCAGCAGGTCGACGTGCTCGATGGTGCGCTTGATGGCCTCGCGCTGGACGGCCTTCGGCAGGACGTACTCGTCCTTGCCCTCGATCGGAACGACCAGCAGGGCGTTCGGGGTCTTGAGGGCCATCATCAGGTCGTGGCCGGGCAGGTTCAGGTGAACCGGGGCGTGGCCGTGGCCGTAGACGACACCGGGGACGAAGCCGGCGCGGCGGGCGCGACGGGCGGCACCCTTGCCGAACTCGGAACGGGTCTCAGCGGCAATGCGGATCTCGGACACGACTGCACTCCTCGTGAAGAATGGCGCGGGGGTGCAGGCAACGCGAAAAACCGCCGGGACCACACCCTCAGTACGTTCGGGGGTCACTCGGCGGCAACGACTTCTGCCGACGGACGGAATCCGTTACGGCAGCGCGTCGATCACGGAGTCGGTGTCCGTCGAGCGGGCACACGACATCCCTCGCCGAGCAGTTTCACGAGTCTAACCGCACCGGCCCGCTGCGACGAAATCGGGCCCCCGGCCGACGCCCCCGCCGAACCGGCAGCGGCCCCGAACCGGCGGGGGGGGCGGGGGGCGCGGTGGGGGGGGGCGCGGGGCCGCGGCGGGGGGTGTGTTGACG
>NZ_JBHYGR010000187.1:10380-14808 GCF_042738155.1 Kitasatospora sp. NPDC059088
CCCGGGGCCCCCCGGGGGGGGCCCCCCCCCCCCCCCCCCCCCCGCCGCGCCCGCCCCCCCCCCGCCCCGGCCCCCCCGCGGGGGGGGGGCGGGGCCCCGCCTGCGCGGGGCTTCGTCAGTGCACGCCCTCGAAGAGGCTGGTGACCGAGCCCTCCTCGAAGACCTCGCGGATCGCGGCGGCGATCGACGGGGCGATGGACAGCGTGGTGATCTTGTCCAGCTGGAGCTCGGCCGGGGTGGGCAGCGTGTTGGTGAACACGAACTCGCTGACCCGGGAGTTCTTGAGCCGGTCCGCGGCCGGGCCGGAGAGCACGCCGTGGGTGGCGGCCACCAGGACGTCCGCGGCGCCGTTCTCGAACAGCGCGTCGGCGGCGGCGCAGATGGTGCCGGCGGTGTCGATCATGTCGTCGACCAGGACGCAGACCCGGCCGTCGACGTCACCGACCACGTCGGCCGACAGGATGGTGTTGGCCTGGGTGATGTCGCGGCGCTTGTGGATGATCGCCAGCGGGGCGTCCAGCCGGTCGCACCACTGGTCGGCCACCTTGACCCGGCCGGCGTCCGGCGAGACGACGGTCAGCTTGGAGCGGTCCACCTTCTCGCCGATGTAGTCGGCCAGCAGCGGCAGCGCGAACAGGTGGTCCACCGGGCCGTCGAAGAAGCCCTGGATCTGCGCGGTGTGCAGGTCGACGGCCATCAGGCGGTCGGCACCGGCCTGGCGGAGCAGGTCGGCGACCAGACGGGCCGAGATGGGCTCGCGGCCGAGGTGCTTCTTGTCCTGGCGGGCGTACCCGTAGAACGGCAGGATCGCGGTGATGCTCTTGGCGGAGGCCCGCTTGAGAGCATCGATCATGATCAGCTGTTCCATGATCCACTGGTTGATGGGAGCCGTGTGGCTCTGCATCACGAAGCAGTCCGCGCCACGCGCCGACTCCAGGAAGCGGACGTAGATCTCGCCGTTGGCGAAGTCCAGGGCCTTGGTCGGGACCAGCTCGGTCCCCAGCGCCTCGGCAACCTCCCTCGCCAGCTCCGGGTGGGCACGGCCGGAGAAGAGCTTGAGCTTCTTCTCACCCGACGTCGTGATCCCGCTCACTGCACCGTCTCCTCGTGTTGCGGACGCTGAACCCCGCTCCCGAGGAGGGCAGGCGCAGCCCGCACTCACGAGGGGATCGGGGAATGTCGGTACGCCTGGACACGGGCGGTAAGCCCAGTGGCGCACGTATGTCCCCCAGGTTACGCGCCCGCGCAGAAACCGTCCGCCCCGGGGACCGGCCGACCGGTCCCCGGTGGGCGCGTCAGACCTCGGCCGCGCCGTCGGTCGCGGCCCGCGCGGCCTGCGCGGACACCGTGCCCGGGCGCTTGCGCTCCACCCAGCCCTCGATGTTGCGCTGCTGCGCGCGGTTCACGCCGAGTGCGCCGGGCGGAACGTCGGTGGTGATCACCGAGCCCGCGCCGGTGTAAGCGCCGTCACCGACGGTCACCGGGGCGATGAACATGTTGTCCGAGCCGGTGCGGCAGTGCGCCCCGATGACGGTGCGGTGCTTCTTCACCCCGTCGTAGTTCACGGTGACCGAGGCCGCGCCGACGTTGGTGCCCTCGCCGATCGTGGCGTCGCCGATGTAGGAGAGGTGCGGCACCTTGGCGCCCTCGCCCAGCTCGGAGTTCTTGACCTCGACGTAGGTGCCGACCTTCGCCTTGCGGGCCAGCTTCGCCCCCGGCCGCAGGTAGGCGTACGGGCCGGTGGAGGCGAGCTCGCCGATCTCGGCGCGGTCGGCCGTGGTGTTGCTCACACGGGCGCCGGCGCCGACCAGGGTGTCCCGGAGGGTGGAGTTCGGGCCCACCTCGCAGTCCTCGCCCAGGTGGGTCGCGCCCTGCAGCTGGGTGTTCGGCAGCACCACGGCGTCCGGCTCGTACGTCACCTGGACGTCCATCCAGGTGCTGGCCGGGTCGACCACGGTGACGCCCGCGCGCATCGCCCGCTCCAGCAGGCGGTCGTTCAGCAGCCGGCGGGCCTGCGCGAGCTGGACCCGGTCGTTGATGCCCAGGATGTCCCGGTGGTCCTCGGCGACCACGGCGCCGACCCGGTGCCCGGCCTCGCGCAGGATCTCCAGGGTGTCGGTCAGGTACTCCTCGCCCTGCGAGTTGTCGGTGGTCAGCTCGGCCAGCGCCTCGGTGAGCAGCTTGGCGTCGAAGGCGAACACGCCCGAGTTGATCTCGGCGATGGCGCGCTGGGTGTCGCTGGCGTCCCGCTCCTCGACGATCGCGGCGACGGTGCCGTCCTCGTCGCGCAGGATGCGGCCGTAGCCGAAGGGCTCGGGGACGACGGCGGTCAGCACGGTGACGCCGTTCTGCTGGGCCTCGTGCGAGCGGGCCAGCCGGCGCAGGGTGTCCCCGGTGAGCAGCGGCGAGTCCCCGGCGGTGACGATCACGGTGCCGTCCAGCGTCACGCCGTCGGCGGCCAGCGACTCCAGCGCGGTGCGGACCGCGTGGCCGGTGCCGTTCTGCTCCTCCTGCACGACCGGGCGCACGGCCGGGTAGTGCGTCGCCAGGTGCTCCTCGACCTGCTCGCGCTGGTGGCCGACCACCACGACGAGCTGCCCCGGCGTCAGTTCCCCGGCCGCCGAAACCGCGTGACCCACCAGCGAGCGCCCGCACACCTCGTGCAGCACCTTGGGCACCTTGTTCGACTTCATCCGGGTCCCACCACCGGCGGCGAGCACGACAACGGCGGCAAGCGAATTGGCACCCATGCGGGGAGGCTCCTCATTAGGTTCAAAGAGAGGGCAGAGCAGGCCAGAACGCGGTCCGCACATGTGCTCTGGCAGTTCGAGGATAGTGCGGGGCGGCGAGCCGAAACGCCAGACGCCCGGCCCGCGCATGCCCGCCCGCGGCCGTACTCAGTGCTCCCGGAGGAGGATTCGAACCCCCATAAGCTGGACCAAAACCAGCTGTCCTGCCCTTAGACGATCCGGGACCGGAGCTCCACCGCCGGAGGCCCGGCGGCGCGCTGGGCCAAGACTACGGGGTAGCGCGCCTCACATCTACCACCAATGCCGACCCTCCTGGCCCGTCCGATCCGGGCACGGGAGGGGTTCCGGGTTCATCCATCCAGTCGGGTGAATTCACTCAAGCGCCGCGCGGGGGTGTGTTCCCCTGGACACGGAGCGCAACCTACGATGCCGTAGGTTACGCCAACGTAGGTCCGCTCTGTCCCGTTCCGGGACGCCGCGAAGGGACGCCCATGACCATCCAGGCCGACGAGGCGCACGCGGGGGCCACCGCCCTCCCCGACCCCTCCCCCGATCCCTCCGCCGACGCCGCGACCCGGCTGTCCGCCACCCGCGGCGGCGAGAAGCAGGGGGCCGCCGAGCGGATCGCGCTCGGCCTCTTCATCCTCGTCCCGTTCGCCGCGCTGGTCGCCGCCGTACCGGTGGCCTGGGGCCGGGGGCTCGGCTGGACCGACGTCGCGGTCACCGTCGCCATGTACTTCCTCACCTGTCACGGCATCACCGTCGGCTACCACCGCTACTTCACCCACGGCTCCTTCAAGGCCCCCCGCCCGATGCGGCTGGCCCTCGCCGTCGTCGGCAGCCTCGCCGTCGAGGGACCGCTGGTGCGCTGGGTGGCCGACCACCGCAAGCACCACCGGTTCAGCGACAAGGACGGCGACCCGCACTCGCCGTGGCGCTACGGGGAGAGCGTCCCGGCCCTGGTCAAGGGCCTGTGGTGGGCCCACATGGGCTGGATGTTCGACGAGGAGCAGACCCCGCAGCTCAAGTACGCCCCGGACCTGGTCGGCGATCCGGCGCTGCGGCGGATCTCCCGGCTGTTCTGGCTCTGGACCACCATCTCGCTGCTGCTGCCCGCGCTGGTCGGCGGCCTGGTGAGCCTGTCCTGGGAGGGCGCGCTGTCCGCCTTCTTCTGGGGCTCACTGGTGCGGGTCGCCCTGCTGCACCACGTCACCTGGTCGATCAACTCGATCTGCCACGCCATCGGCCGGCGCCCGTTCCGCTCCCGGGACCGCTCCGGCAACGTCTGGTGGCTCGCGGTGCTCTCCTGCGGCGAGTCCTGGCACAACCTGCACCACGCCGACCCGACCTCGGCCCGCCACGGCGTCCTGCGCGGACAGATCGACTCCTCGGCCCGGCTGATCCGCTGGTTCGAGCTGGCCGGCTGGGTCCGGGACGTCCGCTGGCCGGACGCGGAGCGGATCGCCGCCCGCCGCGCCGCATGAGGCGGCGCTTCCAGCATGATGTAGGGGTGAACGGGAGCAGCGCAGACAGCACAGGCGGTCACCACAGCACGCGGACGGACCCGGCGCCCGGAACGGCGCCGGCCCGGCCCCCGGCCCCGGCGGCGCCGGGGGCGGCCCCCCCCGGCCGGGCCGAAACGCACCCCGGCGGCGGCCCCCCCCCGGGCGCCGCCGCC
>NZ_JBHYGR010000188.1:0-14634 GCF_042738155.1 Kitasatospora sp. NPDC059088
TGTCGGTGACCGGCCGTGACGACTCGGGCGGCTACCACGTCATCAAGGTCGACGCCTCGCCGATGACGGTGGACGACATCCGCGGCGAGGTCGCCAACTGGTCCAGCGGCATGTCGATCCCGGACGCGTTCCGGCGCTTCACCGACTTCTACACCCCGGAGTCACTGCGCGCCGCCTACCCGCGCGACCTCACGGACTTCCACCGCATCACCGAGGAGACCTCGCCGGACGGCCGCACGAAGACCATCAGGATCGAGCACACCCACGAGCAACTGGCCGAACAGTTCGCCGAAGTGGCGATCCATCACGGCGGCGACGGATCCGTGTCGATCCGATGGAGCACCAGCGAGGACACCGAGCCGCGCGAGCCGATGGTCTTCAACGCCGACAACATCGGCGACGTCAGCGGCGGCCTGCGCTCGCAGAAGCTGACCGAGAACCCCAGCTTCGAGATGCTGGACCTGCCCTGGGACTGGTTCGACTACACCGCGCCCATGCCGGAGGACATCGGGCAGCCGCTGTCGGCCTTCGGCGGTGGCGCCAAGGGCTGGCGGATCGGCGAGGCCGACATGCCGCAGGCGGAGCGCGACGCGCTGGCGCACTTCCCGGAGCAGCCCGGGGTGTTCGTCGTCCCCGTCCACACCGACGAGGCCACCGGGCGGCCGGTCTGGCCCAACGGGCCGGACGGCACGCTGTCGGCGTACCAGACGGCGGGTGTCCTGGCCCGCCTCCGCCGGGCGGGGATCTGGAACGGCACCGACACCGTGCAGTTCGTGGCCTGCAACCTGGGCCGCGGGCCGGGGCGCGAGTTCGTCGACGAGGTGATGCTCCGGCTCAAGGAGCTGGACCTGGGCCCGCGGGCGCTGGCCGCGACCGGCCCGGTGTACTTCGCCCCGCGGCGCGAAGGCGGCCCGGGGCACCTGGTGGTCGCCTCCGACATCGGCTTCACCGAGAGCGGCCACCCGGTCATGGTGGGCGGTGACCACTGGTTGGAGTTCCAGGCGGTCCGGGACGGCGACTCCGGTCAGATCCACGTCCAGGTGGAGGAGCGCGGGGCCCACCGGGCGCCGGACGGTTCCTTCCACGACCACCCCGAGGGCTACGGCCTGGTGGAGTCGATAGCACCGGAGCACCGCAACCCCCAGGCGGTGAAGTACGCGGAGCCGACCCCCGAGCAGGCGGCAGCCGCAGTGGCGCTGTCAGTGGACCACCTGACCGCAGCCCCACCCGACAGTCCGCTGCGCACATTCATGGGACAGATCAAGAACGGGGTCTTCACCAATCTGCGCAACCCGGAGGGCAGGCTCTTCCAGCGGGAGGGCACGGTGACCTTCGACAGGATGATGGGCAATCTGCGGACGTTCTACAACCACGCGGAGCGCCTGCGCCCCCCGGAGGGACATCCGGGCGCCGAGGGAACCGTGCTCCTGTACCGCGCGGTGCGGATGGAGCCGCAGACCCGGCAGCAGGAGAGCTTCACCGACGTCCTGCCCTCCTCCACCACCTACGACCGGGCGTTCGCCCAGGGCTGGATGTCGAACCCCGACCGCTACGCGCTGTTCGAGATCCAGGTGCCGCTGTCCCACCCCATGCTGGCGCTGTCCTTCCCGCCGGGGCACGCCGCGGCGCACGGCCACTTGGACGAGGTGAACACGACCCAGTACGAGGTGACGCTCGGCCCGAGCCGACTGACGGTGACCGGCCGGGAGGAGGACGGCCCGTTCCACGTCATCCGGGCGGAGGCTGAGCCCATGACGCTCCACGACGTCCAGGAGACGATCGCGGGCTGGGTGAACGAGACCCCCGTCAGGGAGGTGTTCGACCTGTTCGCCGTTTTCTACAGCGAGCAGGCGCTGCGCGCGGCCTTCCCCGAGAACCTGCGGGCCGACTTCCGTGTCACCGAGCGCCTGTCCGCGGACGGGCGGGAGAAGACGGTCGAGATCACCTCGACCCACCCGAAGCTGACCGGCCAGAACGCGACGGTGCACCTGCGCCTGAAGGAGGGAGAGAACGGGAACGAGACCCTCCTGTTGCGGACCCACAACACCGAGGACGCCGGCTGGGGCGATCCCCCGTTGGAGTTCCAGTACACGAGAGAAACCCTGCACGAGGTGGTCAACGACCTGCGGGCAGGCACGCTGGACAAGATAGCCCCCTTCGACACGATCAACCTCCCGAGCGGCTTCCTGTGGACCGACCCGGTGCCGGAGGCGGGCGAAGTCGGCGCGCCGCTCAGCGCGTTCGGCGGCCCCGGCAACGGCTGGTGGCTCGGCCACCCCGAGCCGTCGGCGGCGGAGCGGTACGCCCTGGCGCGCTTCCCCGCGCAGGACGGCGTGTTCACCCTGGCCGTGCACACCGACCCCGACACCGGCCTGCCGCTGCCGCTCGGCACCGACCCCGAAACCGGCGAGCCGGTGGAGCTGACCGAGGACCGGCTCGTCGGGATCCTGGCCGGACTGCACCAGGGCGGTGTCTGGAACGGCACCGACCGGCTGCAACTCGTCTCCTGCAACCTCGGGCGGGCGCCCGGGCTCGAGTACACCACCGAGGTGATGCGCCAGCTCGGCCTGGCTGACCTGGGCAGCAGCGCACTGGTCGCCACGGGCCCGGTGTACTTCACCCCGCGCGTGGACGGCACGGACGGTCCCGGGCACCTGGTGGTCGCCTCCGCCGTCGGCTTCACGGCCGACGGCCACCCGGCCGTCGTCGCCGGCGGGCACTTCCTGGAGGTCGAGCGGCCCACGGCCGAGGGCCAGGCGCCCGTGATCGTCGACCGCGGCGCCCACCTGCCCGCCCCCGTCTACCCGGACCGCGACCGCGACCGCCCCGAGGGCTACGACAGCGCCGCCCCGGGCACCCTCCACCCCGACCGCGAACCGGAGGGCGCCCTGGCTTTCGCGAACAAGAAGAAGACCACCAAGACCGCTCCGCCCGAGACCACCAAGACCGCTCCGCCCGAGACCACCGAGTCCGCTCCGCCCGAGACCACCGAGTCCGCTCCGCCCGAGACCACCAACTCCGCCGAGCGGATCGCGGACGTGCTGTCGGGCGGGCAGCGGTCGGCCGAGGCGCAGGAGGTGGCGAAGCAGCCGGAGGGAACGGTGGCGAAGGGCAAGGAGAGGGCCGATGAACCGAAGCCGGTTCCGGCGGCGGAACCGGACCCCGACTCCGTGGCCGCGGCGACGGTGGTCCTGAAGGACTCACTCCTCCAGCAGCTCTTCACCGGCACCGACAAGAGCCTGACCTACGCCGTCATCTCCCTGGCGCTGAAGGGCGACAAGAGCTGGGAGACGGCCGCGGCCGTCACCAACGGCCATGACGAATCCATCAACGACAGCCGCTCGCTCCAGGCCGCCGACCGGTGGGCGAAGGAGAACGGCTTGCCGACACAGCGCTACGACGCCGAGGTGAAGGGCCTGGCGAAGGCGTTCCAGCAGATGAAGGAGTGGGGCTTCGAGCAGGTCCCCCATCCCTCTGGAAAGCCGCCGGAGAAGGCGGTCTCCCGACAGCCGGGCGCCGGACTGCCCGCCCAGCCCGAGGGCGTCCTCACCGTGCTCTCCTCCCGAGGCACGTGCGCCAGCTGCAAGTCCGTCGTCAAGGACTTCCAGGAGGCGTTCCCGGGGGTCGGCGCCTACGTGGGGTACACGATCGCCGCCGGGCAGAAGTCGACGCTGTCGAACCAGCCCCGCACCTACCACAGGGGCGGCAAGGACGTGGAGGGCGTCATCGAGTACGGGTGGAATGACGTGGCCAGGCTCAACTCCACCAGCGCGTACGTGCCCAAGGGGAAGGACATCGCCTTCAGGTACTTCCCCGCGAAGAACGACGAGGCCGCCTGGGCCCGGCGGCTCGAGGAGCGGGCGGCCGAGCAGGAGGCGGCGGCGCGACGGGCGGCCGAGGAGGCGGCGCGGGCGGCCGAGGCCAATGCCACGAGCGTGGTCGACCAAGGGATCAAGCCGGCGCCGGCCAGGCAGGTCACGGAGTTCGCCAAGACCTACAAGGGGAAGCCCGAGGACTTCGTCAAGGAACTGGACAAGGTCATGAAGAAGGGCATCATGGCGTGGAAGCCCAGCGCCGAGGTACAGGCCGCCCTCCTGCTCTGGTACCAGAAGGACCCCAGGCCCGACCTCAAGGGCAGTACCGCCTGACCGGCGGAACGGCCACCGGGTGAACGCCGCCCGCGCCCGGAGCCGTTGACCGGGTGAGGGCGCCCCGGTGCGGGGCCACGAGAGCGGGAGCACGACGCGTGGAACAGCAGCAAGGGCAGGCGGCGGAGCCGGAGTTCCGGCTGGCGGCGGTGTTCGGCACGGTCGACCCGGTGGCCGGGCCCGGTTTCGCGCCGGACCACCCGCTGGTGCGCGACGCCGGGCAGCGGGCCGCCCTACTGGCGTACCTGCGGTCCGGCGCGGAGGTGCTGGTGACGCCGATGCTGATGGACGACGTCTTCGACACCTCCCGCCGGGGCGCCGTCCCTATGAACTACCGCACCGACGGCGAGTGGATCTGGACCGACACCGTCGCCTACTACCTGGAGGAGTACGACCTCGCGCCCGAGCCCGGGCTGCTCGCGCACCTGCTCGGGCGCACCGGGCCGTGCCCGCAGCCGTCGCCGCAGGCCCTCGGGCGGGCGGTGGACTTCGTGCTGAAGCCGCCCCGCCAGGACGAGCCGGCCTGGAGCCTGGAGATCGGCTGAACCCGACGCGACGTGCCGTCCGTCGGTCTGGGGGAGGGGCGGTTTTCGCCGCGCGGCGGTTCGGCCGCGCGGGGCGGCCCCGTCGGGCGTCGTCCAAGGCCAGGGAGCGTGGGTGGGCAGGGAACGTAGTGCGCGGGGAAACGGGTCCTCCGTCGGGGGCATCCAGCTGCCCGCGGTGGCCTGGGAGGTGCCGGAGCCGGCCGCCGAGGCCGGGAAGGCGGGCGTGGCACCGGCCGCCGTCGAGGCGGGAGCTGCGGCGGTGGGAGCCGCCGGTGCGGTGCCCGAGGTCAGGGAGAGCGGCGCGACGGCGGTGGAGGCCGCCGGCCAGGCCCGCCCGGGCGTGACCGCCGCGCCCGCGCCGGCCGCCGCGACCGAGGAGGAGGCCGCCGGGCGGCGCATCCCCAAGCCGATGGTGGCCGCCGCGGTGATCGCGGGCCTGGTGCTGGTCGGGGTGCCGCTGGGCATCGCGGGCTTCGGCGGGGACGGCCCCGGCACCCCCGGCGCCGACGGGCCGCCGCCCGCCGGCTTCTCCGCGCCCGACGGCGGCGGCAACGGCTACGTCCCCGGCGCCGACGCACCCGGCAACCCGCCCGGCGCCCAGCCGCTGCAGCCCGGCCAGCCCGCTGAGCCGGGCCAGCCCGGCCAGCCGGCCGGCGCCCAGCCCGGTGAGGGCGCGGTGGTGCCCGCTGCGGCGGCCGCCGGGGCCGCGCTGCCCGGCATCGCCGCCGGCCAGGGCACCCCGGGCACCGATCATGCCGCCGCCGGCGCGCCCGCCGCACCCCAGGGCGGCGGCCAGAACGCCGCTCAGAACAGCGGCCAGGGCGCGGGCCAGGGCGCGGGGCAGGGCTCCGGCCAGGGCGGCGGCGCACCGCAGACCCAGCCGCAGCCCCCCGCCAAGGCCCAGCAGCCGGCCCCGCCCCCGGACAAGCCCACCCAGCCCGCCCCGCCGCCCGCGCCCACCTACCACGGCGTGGCCGGCCCGGGCTGCGGCGGATCCACCTCCATGCAGCAGAACGGCTGGTACGACGACGGGCAGAAGGGCTGGCGCAAGAACTCCGGCGGCTACAGCGGCGACGGCTGCTCGGGCGGCTTCACCTCGATGCCGATGTCGGGCGCCGCCAACAAGGACGACAGCAGCAACTCGGTGGTGTGGACCTTCAACACCGGCTCGCTCACCACCGGCAGCTGCCGCCTGTCGGTCTACGTCCCGAACAACGGCGACATCAAGGCCGTCGGCGGCGCCCCGACCTACTACACCGTGCAGGGCCAGTCGTTCAACGTGAACCAGACCTCCTCCCGCGGCCAGTGGGTCCCGGCGGGCACCTTCCCGCTCAGCGGCGGCCGGATCGCCGTGGTGATGCACAGCCGGGGCCAGGACTGGGTCGGTGACAGCGTCAAGACCTACGCCCACCACGCCGCCTCCGCCGTCAAGGCCGACTGCACCGGCTGACCCCGGCTGACCCCGGCCCCGCACCCCCCGTACGGACCCCGTACGAACCCGCACGACCGAGCACCACCGGCACCACAGCCACGAACGACGGAGGAGAACGCCCCATGACCCGCCATGTGCTGACGGTCGGTGCGGAGCCGCGCGAGGGCGGCTACCGCACGATCGGCGCCGCCCTGGAGGCGGCCCGCAGCGGAGCGGTGATCAGCGTCCGCCCCGGCCGCTACGACGAGAACCTGGTGATCACCAAGATGGTGACCATCACCGCCGAGGAGGCCCGCGGCAGCGTGCGCATCTCCCCGCGCCGGGGCGCCGTCGTCCAGGTCGTCGCCGAGGCCGTCCAGCTCACCGGCCTGGTCCTCCAGGGCCAGGACGAGGAACTGCCCACCGTCGACGTCCCGCGCGGCCAGGCCGCCCTCCAGGACTGCGAGGTGGTCGGCAACTCCTGGACCGCCGTCCTCACCCGCGGCCAGGGCTCCCTGGCCATGCGCGGCTGCCGGGTCGTCAACCCGGCCGGCGCCGGCATCGTCGAGACCTCCACCGGCACCAGCGTCATCGAGGACTGCACCATCGAACACCTCGGCAGCTCCGCCGTCGTGATCGGCGAACGCGCCAACCCCGTCGTGCGCAACTGCGTCCTGCGCGACGCCCGCGGCAACGGCGTGTGCGCCAACGGCGAGGGCCGCGGCTCCATCGAGGACTGCGAGATCTCCGCCACCGACAAACCCGGCATCGCCCTGGAGGAGCACAGCACCACCCGGGTCCTGCGCACCACCGTGCGCGACGTCGCGATCGGCGTCTACGTCAGCTCCACCGCCCAGGTCCTGCTGGAGGACTGCACCCTCGACACCACCCGCGGCCACGGCCTGGTCCTGGCCGGCGCCACCGACCCGCTGGTGCGCCGCTGCCGCACCGCCCGCACCAAGGGCCACGGCATCCACGTCACCGGCCGCTCCCGCGGCCGCTTCGAGGAGTGCCAGGTCGCCGACGCCCAGGGCACCGGCGTCCTGGTCGACGAGTCCTCCAGCCCGGTCCTGACCCGCACCACCGTCACCGCCGGCGCCGGCGACGCCGTCGACCTCACCGGCGAGAGCGCCGCCGAGTTCGACCGCCTGGAGGTGCGCGGCGCCGCCGGCAGCGGCGTCGTCGTGCGCGACGGCGCCAACCCGCTGCTGCGCCGCCTGGACGTCGCCGAGGTCGGCGGCCACGGCGTCGAGGTGCTGCGCGAGGGCCGCGGGCGCCTGGAGTCCTGCCTGCTGCGCACCGGCGCGCGCGCCGCCCTGCGGGTCTCCGACGGCGGCAACACCCAGGTCGGCAACACCACCGTGCGCGGCACCACCACGACCACCGGCCCCGCCGGGGCGGCCGGCGCGGGGGTCAACGGCGTCGAGATCGGCCCCGGCGGCCTCGCCTCGCTGCGCGACTGCGACATCGCCGACTGCACCGGCGACGGCCTGCTCGTCGAGGACGACGGCGAACTCACCGCCGCCCGCACCCGCGTCCACGGCAACCGCCGCCACGGCGTCCTGCTCGCCGCCGGCTCCCGGGCCGCCCTGACCGGCTGCGAACTGGCCGACAACGCCCGCGACGGCCTGCGGGTGGACTCCGAGGAACCCGTCCGCGTCACCGGCTGCACCGTCACCGGCAACCGCGGCTCCGGCCTGCGCCAGAGCAGGCCCGGCACCCGCCTGGCGGTCACCGAGCTCACCAGCCGCGACAACGCCCACGCCGACAGCCACGGCAGCGCCCAGGCCCGCCCCGGCGCCACACCCGGCACCCGCCCCACCGGCGCCGCCCCCACCGACGGCGACGCGTACGGCGACGGCTACGGACCCGGCGACGGCTACGGGCAGGGCGACGGACACGGCGACGCGTACGGGCCCGGCGACGCGTACGGCGACGGCCGCGAGAGCGCCCCCGGGCCCTACGGCGCCGCCACCGAACCCCTGCCACCGGACCCCGAGGGCCCCCAGGCGGCCCTCCAGGCCCTCGTCGGCCTGGAAGGCGTCAAGGAACAGGTCGCCACCCTGGTCAACCTCAACAAGCTGGCCCGGCGCCGCGAACAGGCCGGCATGCCCGCCCTCCCCATGGGCCGGCACCTGATCTTCGCCGGGCCGCCCGGCACCGGCAAAACCACCGTCGCCCGGCTCTACGGCAGCATCCTGGCCGAGCTCGGGGTGCTGCGCAGCGGGCACCTGACCGAGGTGGCCCGGGCCGACCTGGTCGCCGCGATCGTCGGCGGCACCGCGATCAAGACCACCGAGGTGTTCACCGAGGCGCTCGGCGGCGTGCTGTTCATCGACGAGGCGTACACCCTGTCCGCCGGAGGCGGCGGCACCGGCCCCGACTTCGGCCGCGAGGCCATCGACACCCTGGTCAAGCTGATGGAGGACCACCGCGACGACATCGTGGTGATCGTGGCGGGCTACTCCGAGGAGATGCGCGAGTTCCTCTCCTCCAACCCCGGCCTGGCCTCCCGCTTCAGCCGCACCGTCGAGTTCCGCAACTACTCGCCGCAGGAACTGGTCACCATCGTCCAACGGGCCGCCGCCGCCCACGGCTTCGACCTCGCCGAAGCCACCAGCCAGGCCCTGGAAGCGCACTTCACCCGCATGCCCAAGGGCGCGGACTTCGGCAACGGCCGCGCCGCCCGCAAGGTCTTCGAGGAGATGGTCGACCGCCAGGCCTCCCGGCTCGCCGCCCTGGCCGAGGTCACCGACGCCGACCTGCCGCTGCTGCTGCCCGAGGACCTCGGCGCCGAGGCCGTCCGCGCCCCCGCCCCCGGCACCGACGGCGGCAGCGACCTGCTCGCCCGACTGCGCGCCATGGTGGGCCTGAGCGCCGCCAAGGAACAGGTCGAGAACCTGGTCAACCTGATCACCCAGGCCCGCCGCCGCGAGGAGGCCGGCCTGCCCGCCGCCAGGATCAGCCATCACCTGGTCTTCGCCGGTCCGCCCGGCACCGGCAAGACCACCGTCGCCCGCCTCTACGGCGCCCTGCTCGCCGAACTCGGCGTCCTGCCCACCGGCCAGCTCGTCGAGACCGCCCGCGCCGACCTGGTCGGCCGTTACATCGGCCACACCGCCCAGCTCACCAAGGACGCCTTCGAACGTGCCCGCGGCGGCGTGCTGTTCGTCGACGAGGCCTACACCCTCACCCCGCGCGGCGGCGCCGCCTCCGGAGACTTCGGCCAGGAGGCCGTCGACACCCTGATGAAGCTGATGGAGGACCACCGCGACGAGGTCGTGGTCATCGTCGCCGGCTACGAGGACGAGATGCGCGGCTTCCTCGCCTCCAACCCCGGCCTGGCCTCCCGCTTCCCCCAGCAGATCGCGTTCGACCACTACAGCGCCGACGAACTCGTCACCATCGTCGCCCGCCAGGCCGAGGACGCCGGCTACCTCTGCGCCCCCGAGACCCTCACCGCGCTGGCCGCACTGTGCGCGGCCGTGCCCCGCGACCGCAACTTCGGCAACGGCCGCTTCGCCCGGCAGACCCTGGAGGCCATGGTCACCCGTCAGGCCGGGCGCCTGGCCCGCCTGGAGATCGGCGACGTGTCCGAACTGAGCCTGCTGCTGCCCCAGGACATCCCCGCCCTGCTGCAGGGGAGCACGGTGTGAGCGCCCGCCGCACCGCCGGCGCCCTCACCGCCGGGGCTCTCGCCTGCGCCCTGGCCGCCGTCCCCTCCGCCGTCCCGGCCGCCGCCGCCCCTCCGGCCGCGGCGGCCCCCGGCGACCCCTCCGCCCTGCCCGTCATCGCCCAGAACCGCCCCGCCACCCGCCCCGGCGACTGCCTCAAATCCTCCGACAAGGGCACCGACCGCACCCCCTGGGCCCAGGCCTTCCTCCGCGCCGAAGCCGCCTGGCCGCTCAGCCGCGGCGCCGGAGTGACCGTCGCCGTCGTCGGCTCCGGCGTCGACGGCGCCTCCGGCGTCCTGGGCGAGCGCCTGGTACCCGGCCCGCGCGAGTACGGCACCGGCGACTCCACCCGCGACTGCGTCGGCCACGGCACCTTCCTCGCCGGACTGATCGCCGCCCGCCACCAGGACGGCACCGGCTTCGCCGGCATCGCCCCCGAGGCCCGGATCCTCGCCGTCGCCGTCACCGACGACACCGGCACCACCACCCCCGCCCTCCTCGCCAAGGGCATCCGGGACGCCGCCGACGCCGGCGCCCGCATCATCGCCTCCGCCCTGCCCCTGCCCGCCGGCGACACCGCCCTCGACGACGCGCTGCGCCACGCCGACACCAAGGGCGTCCTGGTGATCGCCCCCGCCACCCCCGACCAGGGCGGCGCCAACGCCAACGTGCCCTCCGCCCCGCCGCAGGTCCTCACCGTCGCCGCCCTGGCCCCGGGCGGCGGCGCGGCGGCGACGGGCGCGGACGGGAGCACGCGGACGGGGACGACGGGGACGGGGACGGGGACGGGGACGAGCGTCGGCGTGGCCCCCGCCGGCACCGCTGCCGGCGCCGGTACCGCTGCCGGTACGGGCGCCGCCGGTGCCCGGGTCGATCTGAGCGCCCCGGGTGAGGCCATGATGAGCACCGGACCGGCCGGCAAGGGCTACTTCACCGCCAGCGGCCCCAGTTTCGCCACCGCCGTCGTCGCCGGTACCGCCGCCCTGCTCCTCGGCCACCACCCCGACCTCGACCCGGCCCACCTGCGCGAGCGCCTCGAAGCCACCGCCTACCACCCCGGCACCGCCCTGCCCGACCCCCGCCTGGGCTACGGCACCGTGGACCCCCTCGCCGCCCTGACCGCCACCGTGCCCAGCGCCGCGGCCGCCCTCCCCGCCCCGCGGGCCGCCCTCCTGGCACCCCCGCCCCCGGACCCCGCCCCGGGCCGGGCTGCTGTGGTGGCTGTCGTTGTGCTGTCCACTGTCACCGTCACTGTGGGTCTGGCCGTCGTGTGTGCGGCCGCTCGCCGTCGTGGGTGGCGTCCGGGTCGTTGGCAGGTCTGACCCGGTGTCACGGCCGCGTCTGTTGTTTTCAGTCCGTGTGTGCCGTGTGTGCGGGGCGGTGTGGGTGGCTCGGGCCTTTGGCTTCTTCCCGGTGTTTGTTCCGTCGGTGTTCTGCCGGCGGCAGAACACCACCGGGTCCGGGCTCGAGGATCACTACTGTCCGGTTCCATGGGGACGATTGCGACGCGTGCGGTCGCGTACCCGGCGGACGGTTTGACGATGATCGGCCACCTCGCTCTCCCGGCGGGTGTCGACCGCCGGCCCGCGGTGCTGCTCGGACCGGAGGGCATGGGGCTCGGTGACGTCGAGTGCCGCCGGGCCGAGGCACTCGCCGGGCTGGGGTATGTGGCGCTGGCCTTCGACCTCCACGGCGGGCGCTATGTGGGCGCCCCTGAGGAGATGCCGGCCCGGTGCCTGCCGCTGCTCGCCGATCCGGACCGGATGCGGGGTATCGGCCGTGCCGGGCTCGACGTGCTGCGCGGCGAACCGCGGACCGACCCCGACCGGATCGCCGCCGTCGGTTACGGCACCGGGGGCGCCGTCGCCCTGGAACTGGGGCGCGACGGCGCCGCCCTGCGCGCGATCGGGACGGTCGACGCGCTGACCACGGGCCGGCCGGGCGGGGCGGCGCGCATTCGCTGCCCGGTGTGGGCCGGGGTCGGGTCGCAGGACCCGATCATGGCGCCCGCGCAACGGGACGCGTTCACCGCTGAGATGCAGGCCGCGGGTGTCGACTGGCGCCTGACGGTCTACGGCGGCGCCCTGCACGCCTTCCACCACCCCCCGGTCGACCATGCCACGGTCCCCGGCGTCGGCTACCACCCGCGGCACGCGCAGCGAGCCTGGCGCGACGTCGTCGACCTGCTCGCCGAGTGCCTGTCCGTGCCGGAGGCCCAGGGGGCATGACCCGGGCGGACAGCCTGGCGCCGAGGCCACGACGATCACTGGTCCGAGTGTTTTCGGGACGGCGGTGGAGCCTTGGCGTGCGGTGCGAGCCGTTCGCGCGACTGTCGCGCTTCTGAGGGCCCGGCCCCCGACGCCCACCCGACTCGAAGAACCGCCGCCCCGCGACCCGCCACGCCGTGGGCCTGCTCCCGCCACCGGCGAGCCCTGCCGCGGACCGGCCCACCACGAGGCCGGCACCGAACCGCGCCGGATCGATCACACGCCCAGGCCGTGGCGCCCGCTGTCACGCCTGGCACGCCTGGCACGCGGGCACGCCTGCCATGCCTGGCGCGTGGGCCGATGGGTAGGTGGGCCGACGGGCGGTGGCACCGTTGCGTGCCCGTTGCCCGTTGCCCGTTGCCCGTTGCCCGTTGCCCGTTGCCCGGGCCGGGGGGCGGTTCCGGTCCGTGCCGGTCCGTCCCGTCGGGGTCCGTGGTGTCGGGCCCGGTGGTGGCTGGTCAGGTGTTGGTGGGGTGGATGCCTTCGGTGACGTGGGCGGCGAGGTGGAGGTAGGCGCGGCGGGTGCGTGGGTGCAGGCGGGTGGGGTCGAAGGTGGAGCCGAGGGCGAGGTGTTCGTCGAAGGGGAGGAGGAGGGCGGCGCGGGAGCGTTGTCGGAAGTGGGTGAGGAGGTCGTCGGTGTTGATCGTGCGGTTCTTGGCGCGGATGCCGGAGATGAGGGTGATGCTGCGTCGTGCGAGGTCGTGGTAGCCGTTGGCGTGCAGCCAGTCCAGGGTGGTGTCGGCGCCGCTGGCGCCGTCGATGCTGGTGGTGGCGGTGATGACGAGTTGGTCGGCGAGGTCGAGTACGGCGTTCATCGAGTCGTGCAGCAGGCCGGTGCCGCAGTCGGCGAGGACGATCGGGTACTGGCGGGCGAGGAGGTCGACCAGTCGCCGGTAGTCCTGGCCGCCGAAGGTGTCGGCGATGGTGGGGTCGGTGTCGTTGGCCAGGACCTCCAGTCCGCTGGGGGTCAGCGAGGTGAAGCGGCGGATGTCCATGTAGCCGGTGATGGAGGGTGCGGCTGCGAGCAGGTCCTGGACGGTGGCGGGGCTCTCGCGGCGGATGCGCCGGCTCAGGGTGCCGGTGTCCGGGTTGGCGTCGACGGCGACGACCTTGTCGGAGCGGGTCTGGGCGAGGACGCTGCCGAGCCCGAGTGTCGCGGAGGTCTTGCCGACGCCGCCCTTGAGGCCGATGACCGCGATCCGGAAGGAGCGGTGCAGCGGGGTGCGGATGAGGGCCTCCAGCCGTTCCCGTTCGCGCTGCTCGCCCCGGCCCAGGCCCAGCCCGGCGCCCAGGCCGGCGCCCAGCAGGCGGGGGCGCCGGGCGGGGGCGGGCGGGGCGGCGACGGGCGCCGGCGCGGCGACGGGTGCGGGTACCGGTACCGGTGCGGGGGCGGGCAGGGGCGGGGCGTACGGCGGGGGAGGCGGCGCCGGGAGGGCGGGCGTCGCGGGTGTGGCGGGTGCGGGTCGGGCCTGCGGGGGGATGAGCACCGTGCCCAGGGAGTCCAGGGGGCGTCGCCAGTCGGGTTCGGCCGGGCGGGCCGGGGGCAGGAGCCCGTAGTCGGGGGAGAGGTCCCGTTCCGGGCCCCGTCCCAGCCGCCGCACCTGCTCGATGACCGTGTGGTCCGCCGCCACGCTCTGCCTCCTTGTCGCCACGCCGCCACCGCGCCGGTGCCGTACGGTCCCCCCACCTGGCACAACGGGGCGGGCCGCCGTGACCGTTCACCGCCGGGCACGCCGGGCACGCCGGGCACGCCGGGCACGCCGGGCACGCCGGGTGCGCCGGGTGCGGCGGGTGCGGCGGGGGCGGTCAGGGCAGCGGGAGTTCTCCGGCGGCCGCCACCAGGGCGGGCAGCTCGCGCATGTCGTCGAAGGTGCGGGTGCCGGGGCCGGTCAGCCGGTGGGCGGGGGTGAGGCCGCCGTGGAAGCCCAGCGAGCGCATCCCGGCCGCGCGGGCGGCGGCGACCCCGTACGTGCTGTCCTCCACCACGAGGCAGGCCCCGGGCGCGACGCCCATGGCGGCGGCGGCGTGCAGGAACAGGTCGGGGGCGGGCTTGCCGTGCGCGACGTCCTCGGCGCTGAACACCCGCCCCTGGAAGCGGGCCAGCAGCCCGGTCCGCCCCAGGGTGCGGCGCAGCCGGCCGTGACCGGAGGAGGAGGCCACGCAGTCCCGTACGCCGGCCCGCGCCAGCTGTGCCAGGGCCTCCACCACCCCGTCCACGGGGGTGAGTTCGGCGGCGAACGCCTCGTCGTACAGGTGCTGGAAGGCCTCCTCCCAGCCGGGTTCCAGCGGCACGCTCGCGTGCGCCTGCAGCTCGGCGCTCATGTGGGCGTGGCTGCGGCCGACGAAGCGCTCCACGATCTCCGCCTCGGACAGCGGCCAGCCGACCGCCGCGCACACCTGCGCGTCGATCCGCACCGCCAGGCGCTCGCTGTCCAGCAGGACGCCGTCGCAGTCGAAGATCACCAGTTCGATGGGTGTGGGCATGGCCGCCACCCTAGTGTCCTGAGTCCTTGATCCGTCGTTGGTCAGTGCATGGGACGTCCTGGGCCGAGGCTGGCCGAGCTGGTGTTGTCGGATCACGAGCGGCAG
>NZ_JBHYGR010000189.1:0-14466 GCF_042738155.1 Kitasatospora sp. NPDC059088
TCCCCCCCCGCCCCGGCCCCCCGCCGCCGGCCCCCCACGCCGCGCCGGGCGCCCGAAGAGCAGCAGAGGGCCGCCGCGAGCGCCCGGAGAAGAGAGCGGAAGGGGGAGAACCCACCCCTTGCCACTCTCAACATATAGCGCAAGGGGGGTCTTGCGGCAAGGCCCCCTGGAGGGCGCACAATCGCAGGCCTCAGATCGGAGCTGATGCCATGAACCCCCTGACCACCAGCGCTTTCGACCTCCCCGAGCGGTTGTCCGCCAAGGCCGACCCGGCGCTCGTCGCGGCCGACGAGCGGCACTTCGCGGCGATCGCGGAGAGCCTGGAACGGGTGATCGCCGAACTCTCCGACCAGCTCGACGTCGTGCGGCGCGCTCCGGGGGGTGCCGGGCAGGCGGCGATGGACCGCGACATCGAGGTGTACCGGCTGAGCGGCCGGCTGCGCGCCCTGCGCCGCTACGGTCTGGACCTGTGCCTGGGGCGCATCGTCGCGGATGAGGGTGCCGAGCCGCTGTACATCGGCCGGCTCGGGCTGACCGACAGCGAGGGCCGGCGGCTGCTGGTCGACTGGCGCTCGCCCGCCGCCGAGCCGTTCTTCGCGGCGACCCACGCGGACCCGATGGGCCTGGCGAGCCGCCGTCGCTACCGCTGGACCCGCGGCCGGATCTCCGACTACTGGGACGAGGTGTTCACCGCGGAGGGCCTCGCCGGGCACGCCGCGCTGGACGACCAGTCCGCCTTCATCGCCAGCCTGGGCGGCAACCGCTCGGCCCGGATGCGGGATGTGCTGGCCACCATCCAGGCCGACCAGGACGCGATCATCCGGGCCGGCTCGCGCGGCGCCCTGGTGGTCGACGGCGGCCCGGGCACCGGCAAGACCGTGGTGGCCCTGCACCGCTCCGCCTACCTGCTGTACGCCGACCCCCGCCTCGGCCACCGCCGCGGCGGAGTGCTGTTCGTCGGCCCGCACCAGCCCTACCTGAACTACGTCGCCGACGTCCTGCCCAGCCTCGGCGAGGAGGGTGTGCGCACCTGCACCCTGCGGGACCTGGTGCCCGAGGGCGCGGATGCGCCGGAGGAGGCGGACCGGGAGGTGGCGCGGCTCAAGTCCTCGGTGGAGCTGGTGCGGGCGATCGACAAGGCCGTCCGGATCTACGAGGAGCCGCCGGTCGAGGAGCTGCTGGTCGGCACTCCCTGGGCGGACCTGCGGTTGAGCGCCGCGGACTGGGCCGAGGCCTTCGACGCCCCGGATCCGGGCACCCCGCACAACGAGGCGCGCGAGCAGATCTGGGACGAACTGGTGGCGATCCTGCTGGACAGGCTGGAGCAGGACGACGAGGAGGAGGTCTCGCCCGAGCAGTTCCGCCGCGCGCTGCGGCAGGACCGGGAGCTGGTCGGCACGCTCAACCGGGCGTGGCCGCTGCTGGAGGCGGCGGAGCTGGTCGGCGACCTCTGGTCGGTGCCCGCCTACCTGCGGATGTGCGCGCCGCACCTCACCCCGGAGGAGGTCCGTGCGCTCCAGCGCAAGCACGCCCCGCAGGCGTGGACGGTCTCCGACCTGCCGCTCCTGGACGCGGCCCGCCAGCGGCTCGGGGACCGCGAGGAGACCTTGCGCCGGCAGCGTCGGCGTGCCTTGGCGGCCGCCGAGCGCGAGCGGATGGCGGACGTGATCGGCGACTTGATCCAGG
Organism: Kitasatospora sp. NPDC059088; assembly: GCF_042738155.1. Taxonomy (NCBI): domain Bacteria; kingdom Bacillati; phylum Actinomycetota; class Actinomycetes; order Kitasatosporales; family Streptomycetaceae; genus Kitasatospora; species Kitasatospora sp. NPDC059088. The sequence goes on from NZ_JBHYGR010000189.1 coordinate 1,687, forward strand.
CCGACGACGACGGTGAGGGCGTGGTGACGATGCTGCGCGGCCGGGACCTCCAGGACACCCTGGTCGACGAGGACGCGCTGCCCGCCGCCGCCGCGGAGCCGCTCGCGGGCCCGTTCGCCCACATCGTGGTGGACGAGGCCCAGGAGCTGACCGACGCCCAGTGGCAGATGCTGCTGCAGCGCTGCCCGTCCCGGAGCTTCACCATCGTCGGGGACCGGGCCCAGGCCAGGCACGGCTTCGCCGAGTCGTGGCAGGAGAGGCTCGACCGGGTCGGTTTCGACCGCACCACGATGGCCTCGCTGAGCATCAACTACCGCACGCCGGCCGAGGTGATGGCGGAGGCCGAGCCGGTCGTCCGGGCGGCGCTGCCGGACGCCAACGTGCCGACCTCGGTGCGCAGCAGCGGCCTTCCGGTGCGGCACGGTGCGGTGGCGGAGCTGCCGGCCGTGGTGGATTCCTGGCTCGCCGAGCACGACGAGGGCGTCGCCTGCGTCATCGGCGATCCGGGGTTCCGGGAGCGGGCGCGGGTCCGTTCGCTCACCCCGGAGTTGGCCAAGGGGCTGGAGTTCGACCTGGTGGTCCTGGTCGACCCGGAGGCGTTCGGTGACGGTGTCGAGGGTGCGGTCGACCGTTACGTCGCGATGACCAGGGCGACCCGTGAGCTCGTCGTCCTCCGGAGCCGCCCCTAGCCTCCGGGGCCGCCCCTAGCCTGCGGGGTCGCCCGTAGCCTCCGGGGCCGTACCGGCCGAAGGGGCCCCGCGCCCACCCCCCCCGGCCCCCCCCCCCCGAGGCCCCCACCGGACGTTTGGGGGGGCCGGGACCCCGGTCGCGCCCCCCCCCGCCCCGGGCCCCCCCCCGCGCCGGGGGGTGCCCCCGAGCCCCGGGGGGCGGCCGCCGCGGAGGGGCCCGGGCCCCCCCGCCCGGGGCCCCTCGACGGCCTTGCCCCACAGGTCAGTTGTGGGCGTGCAGGTCCGCGTTCAGGCCGCCCCAGGAGCCGGAGCGGGCGATGACCTCGACCGCGCCGGTCTGCGAGTTGCGGCGGAACAGCAGGTTGTCCTGGCCGGACAGCTCGACGGCCTTGGCCACCGTGCCGTCCGGGGTGGTGACCCGGGTGCCGGCGGTGACGTACAGGCCGGCCTCGACGACGCAGTCGCTGCCGAGCGAGATGCCGATGCCCGCGTTGGCGCCGAGCAGGCAGCGCTCGCCGACGGAGACGACCTGCTTGCCGCCACCGGACAGGGTGCCCATGATCGAGGCGCCGCCGCCGATGTCGCTGTGGTCGCCGACGACGACGCCCGCGCTGATCCGGCCCTCGACCATCGAGGTGCCGAGGGTGCCGGCGTTGAAGTTGACGAAGCCCTCGTGCATCACGGTGGTGCCGGCGGCGAGGTGGGCGCCGAGCCGGACACGGTCGGCGTGGGCGATGCGCACACCGCCGGGGGCGACGTAGTCGGTCATCCGCGGGAACTTGTCGATCCCGTAGACGGCCAGCTGGCCGCCCTGGGCGCGGACGGCGAGGCGGGCCTGCTCGACCCGGTCGACCGGGACGGGGCCGATGCTGGTCCAGGCGACGTTGGCGAGCAGGCCGAAGATGCCGTCCAGGTTCTGGCCGTGCGGCCGGACCAGCCGGTGGCTGAGCAGGTGCAGGCGCAGGTACACGTCGTGGGTGTCGAGCGGCTTCTCGTCGAGCGAGGCGATGGTGGTGCGCACGGCGACCACCTCGACGCCGCGGCGGGCGTCGGCGCGCAGCGCTTCGGCGGCGCCGGCGCCGAGCTCGGCCTCGGCCTGCTCGGAGGTCAGGCGCACGGTGCCGGCCGGGCCGGGCTCGGCGGCCAGGGCGGGGGCGGGGTACCAGGTGTCGAGGACGGTGCCGTCGGCGGCGATGGTGGCCAGACCGGTGGCCACGGCGCCGGTCGCCGGGGTGGTGGATTCGGGCGAGGTGGATTCAGCAGTCACACCGTGCACGTTAACCAATGGGGGGCCCGGCTGCCGAACACGCCCATCGTCCGGACAGGCGGGCGGACCCGCAGGCCAGCGCCGCGCGGGGTGGGAAAACCCGGTGCCCGGACGTCTCCCGCTGGGCAATACTCGGCCGGGTGTTCATGTCGATTTCCACTACCGGCAGCGCCGAGAGCCCGGCGACGGATCTCGGGTTCCTGCTGCACAAGCATCCCGGCAAGGTCCAGCGGTTCACGACGTCGCACGGTGCGGCCCACGTCTTCTACCCCCGGGCGGACGACGAGGCCTGCACGGCGGCGCTGCTGCTGGACATCGACCCGATCGCGCTGGTCCGCAAGGGCCGGGGCGACGGCAGGGGGCGCGGCGGCTCGCCCGACTTCGCGCTCTCCCAGTACGTCAACGACCGCCCGTACGCGGCGTCCTCGCTGCTCGCGGTGGCGTTGCGGACGGTGTTCCGGTCGGCGATGAAGGGCGACTGCCCGGCCCGTCCGGAGCTGCCGGCGCTGGTCCGCCCGCTGCGGATCGAGCTGCCCGCGGTGCCCGCGAACGGTGCGGGCGAGGGTGGCGGTCCGGCGATGGTGGCCCGGCTGTTCGAGCCGCTGGGCTGGCGGGTGGAGGCGAAGGCGGTCCCGCTGGACGAGGCCTTCCCGGAGTGGGGCGAGTCCCGCTACGTGCGGGTCGTGCTCGCCTCGGAGTCGGTGCGGCTGGCCGAGGCGCTCCAGCAGCTGTACGTGCTGCTGCCGGTGCTGGACGGTGCGAAGCACTACTGGGTCGCCCCGGACGAGGTGGACAAGCTGCTCGCCGCCGGTGAGGGCTGGCTGGCGGCGCACCCGGAGCGCGCGTTGATCGCCCGCCGCTACCTGTCCCGGCGCTGGTCGCTGACCCGGGCCGCGATGGAGCGGCTGGAGCTGGCCCGGCTGGCCGAGGCGGACGACCGCGAGGTCGAGGAGATCGACAACGCGGTCGACGACCGGCCCGAGGAGGAGGGGCGGGAGGCCGCCGGGCCCGCCCCGGACGGGCAGGAGGACCGGCACGAGCCCCGGCCGCCGTCCCTCGCCGAGCGGCGCCGCGCCGCGATCCTGGCCGCCCTGCGCGACGGCGGCGCCGCCCGGGTCGCCGATCTCGGCTGCGGCCAGGGCGAGTTGATCGGTGAGTTGATGAAGGACGCCCGGTTCACCGAGATCCTCGGGGTGGACGTGTCGGCGCGGGCGTTGCAGGCGGCGAAGCGCCGGCTGCACCTGGAGCGGTTGCCCGAGCGGCTGGCGGCGCGGGTGACGCTGGCGCAGGGTGCGCTGACGTACACCGATGCCCGGTTGAAGGGGTACGACGCGGCGGTGCTGTGCGAGGTGATCGAGCACCTGGACCTGCCGCGGCTGCCGGCCCTGGAGTACGCGGTGTTCGGGGCGGCCCGCCCGAGGACGGTGGTCGTCACCACGCCCAACGTCGAGTACAACGTCCGGTGGGAGAGCCTGCCGGCGGGCCGGGCCCGGCACGCCGACCACCGCTTCGAGTGGTCGCGCGCCGAGTTCGGCGCCTGGGCGGGGAAGGTCGCGGCGGCGTACGGCTACACGGTGGAGCTGCGCCCGGTCGGCCCGGAGGACCCGGAGGTCGGCCCGCCGACCCAGCTCGCCCTGTTCCGCACCGCCGCCGACGCCACCGATGCCGCCACGACCACCGCCACGCCCGGAGGAGGCGAGACCCGATGACCGAGGACGCGACCCCCACCCCCGACGAGGCCCCCGCCTCCGACCAGGCCCTCGACCACACCCCCGACGAGACCCCCACCCCCGACGAGACTGCCACCCCCGACCAGCCCCCCGCCCCCCGCCGCCTGCCCGTCACCGACGTCTCCCTCGTCGTCCTGATCGGCACCAGCGGCGCGGGCAAGTCCAGCTTCGCCCGCCGCCACTTCCTGCCCACCCAGGTGGTCTCCTCCGACTTCTGCCGCGGCCTGGTGTCCGACGACGAGAACGACCAGTCGGCGTCCGCCGAGGCCTTCGACCTCCTGCACTACATCGTCGGCAAGCGCCTGGCGGCCGGGCGCCTCACCGTGGTGGACGCGACCAACGTGCAGCCGGAGGCCCGCCGTCAGCTGGTGGCGATCGCCCGGGCGCACGACGTGCTGCCGATCGCGATCGTGCTGGACGTCCCGCCGGGGGTGTGTGCCGAGCGCAACCGCGCCCGCCCGGACCGCCAGTTGCCCGCCCACGTCGTCCCGCGCCAGCACCGCGAGCTGCGCAGGTCCCTCAAGGGCCTGGAGCGCGAGGGTTTCCGCAAGGTGCACGTGCTGCGCGGCGAGGCCGAGGTGGCGGCCGCCGTGATCGAGCCGGAGAAGCGCTACAACGACCTGCGCCACCTCACCGGCCCGTTCGACGTCGTCGGCGACATCCACGGCTGCCGTTCCGAGCTGGAGACCCTGCTGACCCGCCTCGGCTACACGCTGGCCCGGGACGCCGGGGGCCGCCCGGTGGACGCCGTCCACCCGCGGGGCCGCACGGCCGTGTTCGTCGGCGACCTGGTCGACCGCGGCCCGGACACCCCGGGTGTGCTGCGCCTGGTGATGGGCATGGTGGCGGCCGGTCACGCGATCTGCGTGCCGGGCAACCACGAGAACAAGCTGGGCCGGGCGATGGACGGCAAGAAGGTCACCGTCTCGCACGGCCTCCAGGAGTCGCTGGACCAACTGGCCGGGGAGAGCGAGGAGTTCCGGGCCGAGGTGCGGGCCTTCATGCGCGGCCTGGTCAGCCACTACCTGCTGGACGGCGGCGCCCTGGTGGTCTGCCACGCCGGCCTGCCGGAGCGCTACCACGGCCGCGCCTCCGGCCGGGTGCGCTCGCACGCGCTGTACGGGGAGACCACCGGCGAGACCGACGAGTACGGCCTGCCGGTGCGCTACCCGTGGGCGGAGGAGTACCGGGGCCGGGCGCTGGTGGTCTACGGCCACACCCCGGTGCCGAGCGCGAGCTTCCTCAACAACACCATCTGCCTGGACACCGGCTGCGTCTTCGGCGGCAGCCTGACCGCGCTGCGCTACCCGGAGCGCGAGCTGGTGAGCGTCGACGCGGAGCGGGAGTGGTACGCCCCGGTGCGTCCGCTGCGGACCGACGCGCCGGGCGCCCGGGAGGGCCGTCCGCTGGACCTCGCCGACGTGGCGGGGCGCCGGGTGGTGGAGACCGCCCTGCACGGCCGGGTGGCGGTGCGGGAGGAGAACGCGGCGGCCGCGCTGGAGGTGATGAGCCGCTTCGCGCTGGACCCGCGGCTGCTCACCTACCTGCCGCCGACCATGGCGCCGAGCCCGACCTCCCGCCGGGAGGGCTACCTGGAGCACCCGGAGGAGGCCTTCGCCGCCTACCGCGCGGACGGGGTCCGGCACCTGGTGTGCGAGGAGAAGCACATGGGCTCGCGCGCGGTGCTGCTGGTCGCCCGGGACACCGCCGCGCTGGAGCGGCGCTTCGGGGTGGCCGGTCCGGGGGCGATCTGGACCAGGACCGGGCGGGCCTTCCTCGACGACGAGGAGCTGACCGGCGCGGTGCTCGGCAGGGTCCGGGCGGCGGCCGAACGGTCGGGCCTGTTCGAGGAGTTGGGCAGTGACTGGCTGCTGCTGGACGCCGAGTTGATGCCGTGGTCGTTGAAGGCGGTGGAGCTGCTGCGCCGCCAGTACGCCGCGGTCGGCGCGGCGGCCGGCGCCGCCCTGCCGGAGGTGCTGTCGGCGCTGGAGCAGGCGGCCGCGCGCGGGCTGGACCTCGGCGGGCTGACCGCCCGCCAGCGCCGCCGCGCCGCCGACGCCCGGGCGTTCACCGAGGCGTACCGGCGCTACTGCTGGCCGACCGAGGGTCTGTCGGGCATCCGGCTGGCGCCGTTCCAGCTGCTGGCCGCGGAGGGGGCGAACCTGGCGGTGCGCCCGCACGACGAGCACCTGGCCCTGATCGACCGCCTGGTCGCGGCCGACGCCGAGGCGGCTGACCAGGCTGCCGGCGAGGCCGCCGACGGGGCCGCCGGCGACCGGGTGGCGCCGGTGCTGCACCGCACCGGCCGGGTCCTGGTGGACACCGGGGACGAGGCCTCGGTGGCGGCCGCCACCGCCTGGTGGGAGGAGCTGACGGCGGCGGGCGGCGAGGGCATGGTGGTCAAGCCGCTGGCCTCGGTGGTGCGGACGGTGCGGGGCGAGGGCCGTCCGGGCGGCCTGGTGCAGCCGGGTGTGAAGGTCCGCGGGCGGGAGTACCTGCGGATCGTCTACGGCCCGGACTACACCGAGCACCTGGAGCGGCTGCGGATGCGCTCGCTGGGCCACAAGCGGTCACTGGCGCTGCGTGAGTACGCGCTGGGCCTGGAGGCGCTGGACCGGCTGGCGGCGGGGGAGCCGCTGTGGCGGGTGCACGAGGCGGTGTTCGCGGTGCTGGCCCTGGAGTCCGAGCCGGTCGACCCGCGCCTGTAGGACCGCGCCGGTGGAACCGCCGGTAGGACCGCGCCGGTAGGGCCGCGGGACCGGGCACGGGAGGGGAAGTCCCACCGGGGGCTTCCCCTCCTTCACCGCCAGTCTGTATAGAAATTCCGAGCATCGTATACACTTGCCACTTTCCCCCAAGCCCCGTCACCCCAGGAGCCCGGCATGGCCTTCAACCTCCGGAACAGGCACTTCCTCAAGGAGCTCGATTTCACGCCCCAGGAGTTCCGCTTCCTGGTGGACCTCGCGGCCGCGCTCAAGGCCGCCAAGTATGCGGGCACCGAGCAGCCCCGGCTGCGGGGGAAGAACATCGCGCTGATCTTCGAGAAGACCTCCACCCGCACCCGCTGCGCCTTCGAGGTGGCCGCGCACGACCAGGGTGCCACCACCACCTACCTGGACCCGTCCGGTTCGCAGATGGGCCACAAGGAGTCCGTCAAGGACACCGCCCGGGTGCTCGGCCGGATGTTCGACGGGATCGAGTACCGCGGTCACGGCCAGGAGATCGTCGAGGAGCTGGCCGAGCACGCCGGCGTCCCGGTCTGGAACGGTCTGACCGACGAGTGGCACCCCACCCAGATGCTGGCCGACGTGCTGACCGTCACCGAGCACACCGCGAAGCCGCTCACCGAGGTCGCCCTCGCCTACCTCGGCGACGCCCGCTCCAATATGGGCAACTCGCTACTGGTCACCGGCGCCCTGCTGGGCATGGACGTCCGGATCGTCGCCCCGCGCGCCCTGTGGCCCGCCGAGGACGTGCAGAAGGCGGCGCAGGAGCTGGCCGGGCGCACCGGCGCCCGGATCACGTTGACCGAGGACGTGGCGGAGGGCGTGGCCGGCGCCGACTTCCTCTACACCGACGTCTGGGTCTCGATGGGCGAGCCCAAGGAGGTGTGGGCCGAGCGGATCGCGCTGCTCAGGCCGTACCAGGTGTCCATGGACACCGTCCGGGCCACCGGCAACCCGAACGTGAAGTTCCTGCACTGCCTGCCCGCCTTCCACGACCTCGGCACCGTGGTCGGGCGGCAGATGTACGAGGCGACCGGGATGACCGAGCTGGAGTGCACCGACGAGCTGTTCGAGTCGGCGCACTCCATCGTGTTCGACCAGGCCGAGAACCGCCTGCACACCATCAAGGCCGTCCTGGTCGCCACCCTGGGGTCGTGAGGGGCGGGCGCTACCGCTCCAGCTTGACGCAGCCCACCCGGTCGCCCGCCGCGTGCGGGCCGGCCGGGGTGCCCGCGTGCAGCACCAGCGAGCGCGCCTCGCCGGGCCGCGGCTGCCAGTCGACGGCGGTCGTGGCGGCGCCCGCGCCCCCGGCGTCGGTGCGCAGCACCAGCCGCAGCTCGTTGCGCTCGTTGGCGTACGCCGGGTCGGTGGACGGCTGCACCGGGTCGACCGCGTCCTGGTAGTGCGGCCCGGAGGCGGCCGGGTCGGCCCCGCAGGTGCCGGTGTGCAGGTGCACCGGGAACGTGTGGTCGGGGGCGAGGCCGGTGGCCGTCAGGGTGAGCACCGTGCGCCCGGGCTCCGAGCGGTCGGTGACGATCCGGGCGTGCGAGCCGTACGGGACCAGGTCCTGGGCGTAGCTGATCGCGGCCGGCGGGACGAAGGCGGTCGCCGGGTCGAAGGCCGCCTCCACGACGGAGACCGGTGGGGCGGAGGGGGCGAGCAGGGCCAGCGGCAGCAGGGCGGCGGCGAGCGGAGCGGGCATCGGTCGGGGCCTTCCACGGGCAGGGCGACGGTCACCCTGCTAACGCGGCCGGGCCGCCGGGGACACCCGCGGGGTTCGGCCGCGCGGGGGCCCGGTCGGTCGTGGGGCCGCTGACCGGCCGCTGACCTGCGTCGAAACGCACCGGGGCATGCCTGCGGTGGTGATCGCGGCGGCATGCACTATGGTTTATCTCGACATCGAGATAACTGCCCCTTACGATATATCTCGACATCAAGATACTTGCCGAGAGGCGCTCGCCGGCGATGCGGCAAGGTAAGCCTAAGTAAGGCTGACCTTACCAGCGTGGCGGCCGGATATCGCACGAAGCACCCAGAAGGAGTCAGTCGTGTCCGCGAACAGCTTCGACGCCCGCAGCTCGCTGCAGGTGGGCGACGAGTCGTACGAGATCTTCAAGCTCTCCGCCGTCGAGGGTTCCGAGCGGCTGCCCTACAGCCTCAAGGTGCTGCTGGAGAACCTGCTCCGCACGGAGGACGGCGCGAACATCACCGCCGACCACATCCGCGCGCTCGGCGCCTGGGACGAGAACGCCCAGCCGAGCCAGGAGATCCAGTTCACGCCCGCGCGCGTGATCATGCAGGACTTCACCGGCGTCCCCTGCGTGGTCGACCTGGCCACCATGCGCGAGGCCGTCAAGGAGCTGGGCGGCGACCCGGCCAAGATCAACCCGCTGGCCCCGGCCGAGCTGGTCATCGACCACTCGGTCATCGCCGACAAGTTCGGCACCAAGGACGCGTTCACCCAGAACGTCGAGATCGAGTACGGCCGCAACAAGGAGCGCTACCAGTTCCTGCGCTGGGGCCAGACCGCCTTCGACGAGTTCAAGGTCGTCCCGCCGGGCACCGGCATCGTCCACCAGGTGAACATCGAGCACCTGGCCCGCACCGTCATGGTCCGCGGCGGCCAGGCCTACCCGGACACCTGCGTCGGCACCGACTCGCACACCACCATGGTCAACGGCCTGGGCGTGCTGGGCTGGGGCGTCGGCGGCATCGAGGCCGAGGCCGCGATGCTCGGCCAGCCGGTCTCCATGCTGATCCCGCGCGTCGTCGGCTTCAAGCTGACCGGCGAGCTGCCGGCCGGCACCACCGCCACCGACCTGGTGCTCACCATCACCGAGATGCTGCGCAAGCACGGTGTGGTCGGCAAGTTCGTCGAGTTCTACGGCGACGGCATCGGCTCCATCCCGCTGGCCAACCGCGCCACCATCGGCAACATGTCGCCGGAGTTCGGCTCGACCTGCGCGATCTTCCCGATCGACGCCGAGACCATCAACTACCTCAAGCTCACCGGCCGCGACGAGCAGCAGCTCGCCCTGGTCGAGGCGTACGCCAAGGAGCAGGGTCTCTGGCACAACCCGGCGCACGAGCCGGCCTACTCGGAGTACCTGGAGCTGGACGTCTCCACCGTCGTCCCGTCGATCTCCGGCCCGAAGCGCCCGCAGGACCGCGTGATCCTGGCCGAGGCCGCCGAGCGGTTCGCCGAGGCGCTGCCGACCTACTCCGCCGAGGCCTCGAAGCCGACCGCCGTCACCGCCCCCGACGGCTCGACCTACGAGATCGACAACGGCGCGGTCGTGATCGCCTCGATCACCTCCTGCACCAACACCTCCAACCCCTCCGTCATGCTGGGCGCCGCCCTGCTGGCGAAGAAGGCCGTGGAGAAGGGCCTGTCGGTCAAGCCCTGGGTCAAGACCACCCTGGCGCCCGGCTCCAAGGTCGTCATGGACTACTACGAGAAGGCCGGCCTGCTCCCGTACATGGAGAAGCTGGGCTTCAACCTGGTCGGCTACGGCTGCGTCACCTGCATCGGCAACTCGGGCCCGCTGCCCGAGGAGGTCTCGGCCGCCGTCAACGAGTCCGACCTCGCGGTCGTCTCGGTGCTCTCCGGCAACCGCAACTTCGAGGGCCGGATCAACCCCGACGTCAAGATGAACTACCTGGCCTCCCCGCCGCTGGTGGTCGCCTACGCCCTCGCCGGCAACATGAACATCGACATCACCAAGGACGCCCTGGGCCAGGACGCCGACGGCAACGACGTCTTCCTCGCCGACATCTGGCCGACCGAGCAGGAGGTCGCCGACACCGTCGCCGGCTCCATCGACGAGGCGATGTTCGACAAGGGCTACCAGGACGTCTTCGCCGGTGACCACCGCTGGCAGTCGCTCCCGGTCCCGACCGGCAACACCTTCGAGTGGGACGCCGAGTCCACCTACGTCCGCAAGCCCCCGTACTTCGAGGGCATGGCCAAGACCCCGAGCCCGGTGACCGACATCGCCGGCGCCCGCGTCCTGGCCAAGCTGGGCGACTCGGTCACCACCGACCACATCTCCCCGGCCGGCAACATCAAGCCGGGCACCCCGGCGGCGCAGTACCTGACCGCCAACGGCGTCGAGAAGCGTGACTTCAACTCCTACGGCTCGCGCCGTGGCAACCACGAGGTCATGATCCGCGGCACCTTCGCCAACATCCGTCTGCGCAACCAGATCGCGCCGGGCACCGAGGGCGGCTACACCCGCGACTTCACCCAGGCCGACGCCCCGGTGTCGTTCATCTACGACGCCTCGCAGAACTACCAGGCCGCCGGCGTCCCGCTGGTCGTCCTGGCGGGCAAGGAGTACGGCTCCGGCTCGTCCCGCGACTGGGCCGCCAAGGGCACTGCGCTGCTCGGCGTCAAGGCCGTCATCGCCGAGTCCTACGAGCGCATCCACCGCTCGAACCTGATCGGCATGGGCGTCCTGCCGCTGCAGTTCCCGGAGGGCGAGAACGCCGAGTCCCTCGGCCTGACCGGCGAGGAGACCTTCTCCTTCACCGGTGTGACCGAGCTCAACGAGGGCCGCACCCCGAAGACCGTCAAGGTCAAGGCGGTCGGCGCGGACGGGACCAGCAAGGAGTTCGACGCGGTCGTCCGCATCGACACCCCCGGCGAGGCGGACTACTACCGCAACGGCGGCATCCTGCAGTACGTGCTGCGCTCGCTCATCGGCTGAGCCCGGGTGAGTGACTGAGGGGGCCGGACCGCACACCGCGGTCCGGCCCCTTTTGCATACCGCGCCGGAAGCGGACGTCCTCTTGTGCGTTCCCCGGTCCATGGACTAAACCTCTGTGCCATCTGGTCCAGACCATTTGACGCCGCCTCAGAGAACGGGTCCGGTATGCCCACTCGCGCCTCAGCGCTGCTCGCCGCCACCACCGTCGCCGCCCTGCTCGTCGCCCCCACCGCCGCGCACGCCGCGGAGAGCGGCCACCACGGGCCCGCCCTGAAGGGCCAGCGGGTCGGCTACTTCACCCAGTGGGGCGCCGACAGCTCCGCCAAGCGCGTCCAGGACTCCGGCCAGGCCGCCAGGCTGACCGTGATCAACTACGCCTTCGGCAACGTCTCCGCGGACGGCACCTGCTTCGAGAGCAACGACTCCGGCCAGGGAGACGCCCACAACGACTACCAACGCGCCTTCTCCGCCGCCGAGTCGGTGGACGGCGTCGCCGACGCCCCCGGCCAGCGGCTCAAGGGCCACCTCAACCAGCTGCGCAAGCTCAAGGCGAAGAACCCGCAGCTGCGCACCGTCATCTCACTGGGCGGCTGGAGCTGGTCCAAGTACTTCTCGGACGCGGCCGCCACCGACTCCGCCCGCAAGAAGTTCGTCTCCTCCTGCATCGACCTCTACCTCAAGGGCGACCTGCCGGTCCTGCCCGGCTCCCCGGAGGGCGGCGCGGGCGCGGCCGCCGGCGTCTTCGACGGCATCGACATCGACTGGGAGTACCCGGGCGGCGGCGGGGACGCCGGCAACGTGGTCCGCCCCGAGGACGGCCGCAACTACACCCTGCTGATGGCCGAGTTCCGCCGCCAGCTCGACGCGCTGAGCGGCCGGAAGGGCAAGCACTACCTGCTCACCGCCGCGGTCGCCGCCAACGAGACGGTCGCGGACCGGCTCGAACTGCCCGAGCTGAGCCGGTCGGTGGACTGGCTCAACCTGATGGCCTACGACCTGCACGGCCCCTGGGAGGGCAAGGGCCCGACCGACCACCAGGCCAACCTCTACTCGGACCCCGCCGACCCGGACGTCCGGCAGCGCAGCGCGGACGCCGCCGCCACCCACTACCAGGAGCGCGGCCTGCCCTCCCGGCAGCTCGTCCTCGGCGCCCCGCTGTACGGCCACGGCTGGACGGGCGTCGCCCCCGGCGAGCGCGGCGGCCTCCACCAGAGCGCCACCGCCGCCGCCCCGGACCACTCCTACGCCGAGCTCAACGCGCTGCCCGGCAAGGTGTACGTGGACCGCGACCACGGCGCGTCCTGGAAGTACGACGGCTCCACCTTCTACAGCTACGACACCGCCGAGGTGCTCACCGAGAAGGCCCGCTACGCGCGCTGGAACGACCTGGCCGGGGTGATGGTCTGGTCCCTGGACGGCGACGACGCCAAGGGCAGCGCGATCGCCGCCCTCGACCGCGGCCTGCGCCGGGACTGACCCCCGGGGGCCGACCTCCGGGACCGCCGCCCGGGACCGACCCGGCCGGGGCCGGTCCCGGCGCCGACCGGTACGTGGGGTGGGGGGGGGGGGGGGCGGCGGGGGGGGGGGCGCGCCCCGCCGGGGGGGGGGGGGCGCGGGGGGCGCGGCGGGGGGCGGGGGGGCGCGCGGGGGGGGGGGCCC
>NZ_JBHYGR010000190.1:0-14398 GCF_042738155.1 Kitasatospora sp. NPDC059088
CCGGGCGCGCGGGGCCGGGGCGCCCCGGGGCGGGCGGCGCGGGCGGGGCGCGCGCCCACCAGCGGGGCGGCGACTCCCACCGGCCCGCCCCCGGGCCCCCCCGGCAGCGGCGCCCAGTGCGCGCGGTGCACGTGCTGGACCGGGCACAGCGGATCGACGGTGGTGCGCAGCGCCTCGTGCCGGGCGGTCAGGGCGGCGAGCGCCGCGTGGACGTCGGCGAGGGAGGCCGACGGCGGGACGTGGCAGTGGTCGGCGAGCGGCGTCGGGTTCACCCGCCGCGCCGGGGGCACGGTGCGCTCGAACCAGTGCCACTCCTGGACCCAGGTCAGCGGCCCGCTGCGGGTGACGGTGCCGGCGCCGGTCGCGGTGCCGGCGGTGGCGGTCTCCGGACGGCGGTGCACGGCCGGCCCTCAGACCGCTCGGACCACGAGGGCGGCATTGTGGCCCCCGAAACCGAAGGAGTTGCTGAGCGCGATCCGCAGGCGCTCGTGGTGCTGCGCCCGGTGCGGCACGAAGTTGATCTCCGGGTCGATCGGCTCGTCGCAGTTGACGGTGGGCGGGACGTCGCCCGTGCGCAGGACCTGGATCGACGCCACCAGCTCGACGGCCCCGGCGGCACCGATCATGTGCCCGGTCATCGACTTGGTGGAGCTGACCGGGATCCGGGTGACCCGCTCGCCCAGCACCCGGCGCAGCACCGCCGTCTCGGTGGCGTCGTTCAGCAGCGTTCCGGTGCCGTGCGCGTTGACGTAGTCCACGTCCGCCCCGGTGATCCCCGCGTCGCGCAGCGCCGCCTCGACGGCGAGGCACGCGCCCCGCCCCTGCGGGTGGGGCGCGGTCCAGTGGTGGGCGTCCGAACTCGCCCCGTAGCCCGCGAGTTCGGCCAGCGCCGTGGCGCCCCGACGCTCGGCCGTCCCGGCGGCCTCCAGGACCAGAACGGCCGCTCCCTCGCTCATCACGAACCCGTCCCGGTGCGCGTCGAACGGCCGGCAGGCCGCCGTCGGGTCGTCGTTGCGCCGGGACAGCGCGCGGGCGTTGCCGCTGCCCGCGAGGTCGACGGCGGTGACACAGGCGTCCGCGCCGCCGGCCAGCACGACGTCGGCCTCGCCGGTGGCGATCATGCGCATCCCGGCGCCGACCGCGTCCGCGCCGCTGGCGCACGCCGTGCTCTGGGCCCGGCTCGGTCCCCAGGCCCCGATGCGCATGCTGATCTCCCCGGCGGCGCTGTCCATGGCGGTCGTGACCTGGGCGAACGGGCTGATCGCCCGCGGCCCCCGGGCGCGCAGGGTGTCGGCGGCCCGGTAGATCGACCCGACCGGGCCGTAGCCGCTGCCGATGACCACGGCGACCCTCGGCGCCAGGCCGTCGTCGACGACCAGCCCGGCGTGCCCGCACGCCTCCAGCGCCGCGGCCAGGGCGTACTGGGCGTACGGGTCGGTGCGACGGCGGACCGCCGGCGGCATGTAACGGTCGGGTACGAAGCCGCGGACCTGCCCGCCGATCCGGACGTCCAGACCGGTCACGTCGATCGCGTCCACGGCGGCGATGCCGCTGCGCCCGGCCAGCATCGCCGTCCAGGTCTCCCCGGCGCTGTGGCCGAGCGGGGTCACCGCCCCGTACCCGGTGACGACCACCCGGCGCCGGTACCGGCCGTACCCGGCGTCAACCCGCGCTCCGGTGCCGGTCATTGGGGCACCGCCCCGGCGTCGCGGACGGCCGGGAGGACGTCGTCGGGGGAGACCGGCACCAGGAGCACGGCGGTGCCGCCCCGGGCGCAGAACCGGCGTGCGGTGCGGAGTTCGGCGGTGAGCGCGGCCTTGTCGCGCAGCACCCGGCAGTGGACGTCCGGCCCGTCCACGGCGGGCGGCGGCGAGCCCGGGCGGGTGAAGGCATGGTGTTCGGCGTCGAGGCCGAGGCGGGCGCGCTGGGCGTCCAGCCAGCCGTAGCCGCCGTTGCACAGCACCACGTACAGCACGCCGCCGTGGCTGCGGGCGGTGGCGGCGATGTCCGCGCGGGCCGCGAGGAAGGCGCCGTCCCCGACGAACGCGGTGACCTCGTGGTCCGGGGCGGCCCGCTTGACCCCGATGGCCGCGGCCGCGCCGAAGCCCAGCGGGGTCTGCTCCGAGGGCACCACGGACCCGCCGCCGACCCGGAAGGGGAAGCCGTAGGACCACATGTCCTGCAGCCCGTTCTCCTGGACCAGCACGCGGGGCCCGTCGGCGGTGGCGTCGAGCGCGGCGAGCAGCTCGGCCACGCGGATTCCTGGCAGGGTCGCCGCCCGCGCCAACTCGGCCGCCGCGTCCAGCTCCAGGGCCTTGCGGGCGGCGGCGATGTCGTCCGCCCAGAGGCCGACGGCCTCCGCGCGCCCGACCCCGCCGTCCTGCTCCAGTGCCCGGGTCCAGCCGAGCACGGCATGCCGGGCGTCGCCGAGCACGCGCGGGCCCGGGAACTCCGCCGACAGCCCGGCCGGATCCAGATTGACCTGGACCACCGGGACCGGCGGCCACGGCTCCCCGCCCTCGACGACCGTCTCCTCCAGCCGGCCGGCGAGCGACACCACCAGGTCGCAGGAGGCCCACAACTCCCTTGCGGGGCGCCCGGCGTAGAGGCCCGCCACGCCGCAGAACAGCGGGTGGTGCTCGTCCACGGCGCCCCGGCCGGAGGCGGTGGTGAACAGCGCCGCGCCGAGGCGGTCGGCGAAGCGCTCGACCGCGCCGCCGCCGTTGCGGTGCCGCATCCCGCCGCCCACCAGCAGCACCGGACGCCGGCTCGCGCGCAGTGCCGCCAGGGCCGGGCCCGGCGCCGTCCGGGGGAGCGGCTCGGCGTCGAACAGCGGTTCCGGCAGGCTCGGCCGCGCTCCGGGGACGAGCACCTCGGCCGTGCGGACGTCGTCGGGTACCTCCAGGTACACCGGCCCGGCCGGCGGCCCCACGGCCCGGGTCAGGGCCGTCACCGTCGCGGGGACGACCCGGTCCGGGTGCCCCACCCGGTGCGCCCAGCGGACCAGCGGCGCCGTCACGGCGACCTGGTCGAGTTCCTGGAACCCGCCACTGCCCCGGCGGCGTTCGGGCGTGCCGGCGGCGAGCACCAGCACGGGCGCGCCGGACTCGCGCGCCTCCAGCAGCCCGGTGGCCGCGTGGGTGACGGCCGGGCCCTTGCCCAGCGCGCAGACCGCGAGCCGACCCGACTGCAGCGCGTACCCGGTGGCCATGTACATCGCGTTGCGCTGGTCGCGGCACGGGACGAGGTCCAGGCCGGCGGCGTCGAGGGCGCGCAGCAGCTCCAGGTCGTCGCCGGGCAGTCCGAAGCAGGTGTCCACCCCGTGCGCCACCAGCAGCTCGACGATCGCCGACCAGGCGTCCGGGTGCCGCCGGTCCACCCGGCTCACTCCCCGACCGCCGTGACGGGGGCCGCTGGGGCGGGGACGGCTTGAGTGGGGACGGCCGGGGCGGGGACGGCCGTCGGGAGGACCCGCGCCACGGCCTGCGACATCAGCAGCGGCTCGGCGCGCCGTTCGCCGCCGTAGGAGAGGTAGTTGGCGCGCAGCCCGAAGCCGCCGAACGGACGGTTGCCGTCCTCGGCGTCGAGCAGGGTGTGGTTGACGCAGGTGCGGTGACGCCTGGTCAGGACCTCCACCGTCGCCGGATCGTTCCCGTACACCATCGCGCCCAGTGCGCGCTCGCCGAAGTAGGGGCTCGCCAGCCGTTCGCGCAGCAGCCTCGCGCTGGGGTAGGCCACCACGTTGAACACCGGGGCGAACATCTCCTCCAGCGGGAGCTTGTCGTCGAAACCCCAGAGCAGCACGGTCGGTTCGACCTTGCGGGACGGCAGGTCGATGAGCCCGCCGTGCCGGATGCGGCGGGCGTGCCGCACCAGGTAGTCCGAGCAGTCGATCAGCGCCGAGTCGTAGAAGAGCGGGCCGTAGTCGGCGGCCGGGTCGCCGTTCGGACCGAAGCGCAGGGACGCGAGCTCGGCGGACAGCCGGTCGACGAACTCCTCGGTGCGGCCCTTCGGGGCGAACACGACGTCGGGACCGAAGCAGTCCTGGCCCGAATTGTAGAGCCGGATCCGCATGACGTCGTGCACGGCGAGTGCGAGATCGGCGTCGGGCGCGATCACGAAGGGGTTGATGCCGTGGCCGAAGAAGAGGAACAGCTGGTCCTCCGCCAGGCCTTCCCGAATGGTCTCGGCATTGGCGTAGTCACCGGTGAAGACGATCAGGTCGGCCTCCCGCACCGGTCCCGTCACGAACTTGCGCTGGCTGAGCCCGGAAAGGGTGATCGGCAGGCCGTGGACCGGTGCCAGCAGATCGTGCAGGCGCTGCATCTGGCCCCGGATTTCGGAGGACGGTCGGAAGGTTATTCTCTCGCTGTAGAGGGACGCCACCAGCATGTAGAGCGCATAGGAATAGAGCGGGATGTTGGAGGGCGTGAAGACCGCCGCCCGGGGCACGTGGCCGGGCCGGACGCGGCGGACCTCCTGCTCCGCGCCGTCGAGGGCGGCGAGGAAGGAGCGGATCTCGGTGGCGGCGGTGCGGTGGGGCGAGACCTCGGTGAGGATCCGCAGCACCGCGTCCTCGTGGTCGGCCACGTACCGGCGTACCGCGCGCAGCGCGTCGACCCGGTCGGGGAAGGGGATGCGGTAGTCGTCCGGGGTGGTGGGCGGGGCCGTGGTGTCGGCGGTCGTCCGGTGCGACGCGGGCAGCGAGGTCATGGCGATCTTCTCCAGAACGGCCCGGTCGGGCTTTCCCGTGTTGGTCAGCGGCAGCGAGGGAAGCACCACGACCTGGTCGGGCTGCTCGTAGCGGGCCAGCAGCGGACGCAACAGCCCTTTCCAGTGGGCGGGTTGGTGGCCGTCCGGGTCCTCGACCACGAACACCAGGCGGCAGCCCAGGCGGGCGTCGGGCACGGCGACGACCTCCGTCCGCGCCCCGGCCGCCCCGGCCCGCTCGGCGAGGTGGTCGGGGTAGAGCGTGTGCCCCTCCCGGTGCACGGCGTGCTTGCGCCCGATCGGGAAGACCCGGCCGGCGTCGTCGAGCAGCCCGATGTCCCCGGTGCGGTGCACCGCACCCGGGACCGGGACGATCTCGCCGTCCTCGCCGAGCAGACCCGTCATCAGGCCCGCGCTGCGGACCACGAGCTCGCCGAGCCGACCGCAGGGGAGCGGCTTGCCGTGGTCGTCGTGGACCTCGACGACCACCCCCGGCAGCGGGGTGCCGCAGCCGACCGGATCGGCGGGCGGCGCCAGCGCGACGTTCCCCAGCTCCGTCGCCCCGTAGCCGTCGAGCAGGTGCCGGCCCGTACGGGCGTGGAAGCGGGCCGCCAGGCTGCGGCCCAGCGGCGCGCCGCCCACGCACCAGGCCCGTACCGTCCCCAGCGCGCCCACCAGCGCGGGGCGGCGGTCGAGCAGGTTGAGCAGGCTGTAGTAGGTCGACGGGGCCGCGTCCACGACGGTGAGGCCGTGCTCCAGGCCGACCGCGAGCGCGTGGTCCAGACGGGTGCTCGGCCCGTAGACCACCAGCGTGCCCCCGCCCAGCCACCAGCAGAGCACCAGCGAGAGACCGTACTGGTGCGAGTACGGCAGCACGGGCAGGAAGACGTCGTCGGGCCGGTAGCCCATGCGGTCCGCGCTGAGCGCGAGGTTGTCCAGGATCGACCGGCCGGAGCGCACGATGCCCTTGGGGCTGCCCGTCGTGCCCGAGGACCACGAGATCGCGGCATCCCGCCGCCGGGCCCAGCCCGCGGGATCGGGCTCGGCCGCCGTCGCCGTCGCCGCACCGCTCCGCGGCGCCGCCGCCTCGACCGCGCCGTCGCCGAGGTCGAGCACCACCCGGGCCAGCTGCCGGATCCGGGCCCGCTGGGCGGGGGTGGCCCGGTGATCGGCCAGCACTACCGAGGCGTCGAGGTGGACGAGCGCGAGCAGCACGACGACCCATTCCGGCGAATTGGCCCCGCTCAGCATCACCCGCGAACCGGGCCGGACATTTCTGTGGGCGAGGAGTTCGGTGGCACCGAATACCCGGGCCAGGATTTCCTCGGTCTCCCAGATGCGCCCCTCGGGCGATATCAAACGCCTGGAAATGGGCAACTCGTGCTCCTCGGTACCAGGTGGTCGAAAGCGACTATCGCATACCCGGAGAACGGTGTCGAGGGCTACTCTGAAACCCGTGGCATGTACGGGGAATCTGAATACCCGAGTGACGAAAGGGATATGTGGAGATTCGATTCTCCAGCGTGGGAATGATTCCAGTCATTTCCCTTTTCCGGATTCTTCGCCACGCGTTCGACAGGGTTCCGACCCGGTCTCGGGTCTGGGGTCAGGGCCGGGCTGTCGGCGGGGACCGTCCACTCGGACGAGCGGCGCAAGTTCGGCGGGCAATAGGGCGCGCGTCGGCCGGGGTTGGCGTCGAGAGGGTCGGCGCCGAGCGGGGTGAGGGTGTGTCGCACGGTGCGTCCCCGCCGGGTGGTCGCCACCAGTCCGGCCGCACGCAGCGCCGCCGCGTGCGCCGAGGCCGCCAGGGGCCTGGTGCCCAGGCGCCCGACCAGCCGTGGGGGACGGGTCTTCCCCACTTCGGCCCCGGTCGCAGCCGGTTCTGCGGACTCCGGTTCGCGCGTGGCGCCCGGGGTGGGGGCGGACGGTGCCGCGGGCGTGGGGGTCGGCGGGTGGCCGGATCGCCGGGGTGCGGCGGCGGGAAAGTGACTTGATCGATCGTCACATTCAGTGAAAGCGTGGACGCGTTCTGTGGTGATCGCGTGGCCGTCGGTAGCCCTACGGCCACCGGACGTGAGGTGGCGGCTTGACGGAGCAGCAGCACTTGGCGAAGGTCTACGGCGACCGGGCCTACGTGCACACGACGACGGTGCGGCACCAGGGGAGCACGGTCGCGTTCGCGATGGACGACCAACGGCGCCTCGTCTACAGCGTCCTGGACCTGTCCCGGCACGACGAGGCGAAGGGCGAGGCCGACGCGGCCTACTGGTCGGAGGACCCGCTGACGCTGCGCTTCCCGGCCGAGGTGGCCCGGGTCGGCTACGCGGTGGCGGGCTCGGTGCGGATGCCGGTGGTCAAGCGCGGAGGCCGGGTGGAGGCGGACGCGGCGGAGCGGCTGGAGGAGCAGGAGCTGGACCGGTTCCTGTCCAGCACCGCCCGGCTCGGCGCCGCCGCCCCCTTCCACGTCGTCTCCGACGGCACCCACGTCTACGTGCTGCGCCAGTCGGTGCGGGCCGACCACCCGGACGCGGTGTTCCGGCTCGCCGACGGCACCGGCTCCTCCGGCGACCCCGCCCGCACGGACTACCTGGCCACGGAGGGCGGGCGCAAGGTCGCGGTGGTCGACGCGACCCTGCTGTGCGACCGCTTCGTGCTGGCCGGCGGCGAGTTGAAGCCGGTGCTGGAGGTCCGCTACCGCCGGAGCCGGCACAAGGGCCGCCCGGACTCCGCCAAGGACAGCCTCGGCACCCAGGACATGGAGGGGCGGCCGTTCGTCGAGCCGACCCAGGAGCTGTCCTTCGTCCGCAACCTCTCCGAGGGCCGCTTCGCCGCCCTGCTGGTACCCACCGCCGTGCACGGCCGGGAGCGCTGGCAGGTCTTCGCCCACAACGACGCCACCGGCCGGATCGACGCCTTCAGCGTCCAACGCAGCCGGGACGGCCTCTTCGACACCCGGGGCACCCAGGCCTGGACCAGCCCCGACCCGCGCCACCGGAACGCCGTCTACGAGAGCGCGCCCGGCACCTGCCCGTTCACCGGCCGTCCGCTGGTCCCCGCCGAGGACGGGGGCGGCCGGGCGGGGACGGCGCTGCGCTTCGACGGCGTCGACGACCTGGCCGAACTGCCGAGCAGCGCCCTCGACCTGGCCGACTCCGACTTCACCGTGGAGTTCTGGGCCCGGCGCACCGCCACCGGCGGCCGTGAGGACTTCCTGATCGGCCACGGCGCCTCCAGCGGCGTCCGGCTGCGCACCTTGCACATCGGCTTCCGCCCGGACGACACCTTCACCTTCGCCTTCTTCCACGACGACCTGGACATCCCGCAGCGCACCACCGACACCGACTGGCACCACTGGGCCTGCGTCTTCACCCGGGACACCCGCGAGCAGGTCGTCTACCGCGACGGCGTCGAAGTCGGCCGCCGCACCACGGACATGCCGTACGCCGGCCTCGGCGGCCTCACCCTGGGACGCGGTGCCCGCTCCTTCGGCCGCGGAGAGCTGGACGAGGTGCGGATCTGGCTCCGCCCGCGCGGCGGCGCGGAGATCGCCGCCGACCGCGGCCGCCGGCTGATCGGCAACGAACCCGGGCTGGCCGTCTACTACCGCTTCGACGAGGGCTCCGGCACCACCCTGCACGACCAGACCGACCACGCCCGGCACGCCGCGCTGAGCGGCGGCCCAGCCTGGGTCACCTCGGACGCCCCCGTCGGCGAGGACTCCGGGGTGAGCCGCAGCAGCTTCGCCTTCACCGGGCGCCGGGTGGTCTCCGGCCTGTCCGCGCTGCTGCACCACCAGCAGGAGGCCGCGCCCGCCGGCTACGACCAGGCGTCCAAGCCGGTCAAGCGCCAGGCCAGGGTGCTGCTCGCCTGCACCACCGGCGGGCCCGACCCGGTGACCGGCCGGGCCACCGACGAGGCCTACGTCGCCACCGTGGACCTCGGCGTGGGCCGGGACGGCCGGCTGGCCCAGGTGCCGGAGGAGCTGGCGCTGCCGGTGCTGGCCGCGCCGGAGTCCAGCGGGACGGTCGACGCGGCCGGGGAGGTGGACGCCCAGGTGGCGAAGCTGGCCCGGGACGTCGCCGCCACCGAGGCCGAGATCACCCGACTCCAGCTGGAGACCGCCGAGATCCCCGACGTCGAGCGCCAACGCGCCGAGGTGCGCGCCGAGTTGGAGAGCGACTACTCCTACTGGCGCTACCGGCTGCGCTTCAAGCTGCAGAAGGACGGCAAGGACCAGTACCTCGCGGTGCAGGGCGACCGCAAGGACAGCGTCGCCCCGCTGGTGCGCACCGCCGACCGGCAGGCCGCGTCCACGGTCTGGACCTTCGAGCCGACCGGCACCACGATCAACGGCTTCGCCTGCTGCTTCGTCAAGAACGTCAACTCCGGACTCGACATGAATGTCGACAACCGGCGGACCGGCAACGACATCCCCCTGATCCAGTACCGCCGGGAGGCCGACAACGCCGCCACCCACTTCGCGCTCGACGGCTGGAACGGCTACAGCCTGGTGGCCCGGCACAGCCACCAGCTGATCGCAGCCCGGGACAGCCAGGGCGACCGCATCGTCCAGTACGACTACGCGACGGCGAAGGACTCCGGCGAGGGCGTCCTCATCCTGGAGCGGATCGACAACTCGCTGAAGTCCAACCCCACCACCGACCGGCTCAGCCGGCAGATCTCCGAGCTCACCGAGCGCCTGGAGCTCCTCGGCACCAAGCAGGACCGGCTCGCCCAGCAGCGCCGCGCCCTGACCGCCCAGCAGGCCGCTCTCGCCGCCAAGCAGGAGGAACTGGGCCGACTCACCGGCGGCGTGCGCGGATCCGACGACATCGCCCTGCCGGTGCCGCAGCTCACCGTCGACCGCACCGGCCTGAGCGGCTCCGGCGCGCTGCTGGGCTTCGCCCGCGCCGCCGACCGCCCTTTCCTGCTGGACAGCGCCACCGGCAACGTCGTGCTCTACTTCCGGGGCTCCAACGGCCAGTTCTTCGCCGCCTACTACGACAGCCAGGTGCTGCGCTCCTCCCGGCAGCTGGCCGCCGGCGCGCGGACGGTCTCCTTCACGGCGCGGGACGCGGGCACCGACCTCACCGGGACCGGGATCACCGTTGAGGCCGGGGACGGCCCGACGCAGGTCACCCTCACCATCCGGCACGGCGGGCAGACCGAGAAGTGGTCGCACCTGCCCCGCCGGGCCGAGGACTTCGCCGCCGTGGTCAACGGCGCGGCCGAGCAGCCCGTCACGATCGGCTCGGTCCTGCGGATCGACGGCGACGTGGTGCAGTTCACCGAGGGCACCCTCGCCCCGCTGGCCGGCCCCGGCTTCGTGACCGTCGGCGGCCACGGCTTCCGCTTCGAGGGCAGCCACCCCGCCGGGTCGAAGTCGCTGCGCCTCGGCGCGGGTGCGGAGCCGGCCCTGCTGAAGCCCGGGATGAGCGTGCAGCGGGTGCGCTACGACCACCGCTGGTCCGAGTCCTCGCAGCCCGGCAGCACCCTCGCCGAGGGCTCCCGGCTGATCACCGTCGACCCCGGGGGCCTGGCCGAACTGCCCCTGGGCAGTGCGGACGGCCTGGCGCGCGGCCACGGCGGGCGCTGGCGGGCCGACATGCCGGGCCGGGCCTACGCCTTCGACGGCAAGGGCCGCTTCCTGGCCCTGCCCGCCGGGCAGCTGCCCCGGGCGGCGACCCCGGGCGACCTCACCCTGGAGACCTGGGTCAACCCGGAGCGGGTCGAGGGCCCGGTGCGGCTGCTGCACGCCAACGCCGGGGACACCCCGTACGGCCTCGGCCTGCTCGGCACCCAGGCGACCTCCGGACTGGTCTTCGACGGCACGGACGACGCCGCCGTGGTGCCCGACGCCTTCGGCTTCGGCGACGGCGACTTCACGGTGGAGTTCTGGGCCCAGCGCACCAAGGTCGACAGCCGGCCGCACATGGTGCTCGGGCACAGCGGTGCCGAGGGGCGCGCCAACGAGAGCCTGCACATCGGCTTCCGCAAGAACGGCTTCTTCACGTTCGCCTTCTACGGCGACGACCTGGACACCACCAAGCGGTTCTCCGACACCAAGTGGCACCACTGGGCCTGCGTGTTCCAGCGGGAGACCCGCCAGCAGGTGATCTACCTGGACGGGCAGGAGATCGCCCGGCGCACCGCCGACGCCCCGTACCGAGGGCAGGGCCGGCTCTCGCTGGGCACCGTGCTGTGCTGGCCCACCGAGTTCGCCGCCGTCCGGCTGGACGAGGTGCGGCTCTGGTCCAAGGCACGCGGCGGCGAGGAGCTGCGGGCCGGCCAGGGGCGGCGGCTGAGCGGCAATGAGGCGGGGCTGCTCGGCTACTGGACGTACTCGGCGCCCGAACCCGGTGCGCAGGCCGTCCTGACCGACCGCTCCGGGAACAACCGGCACGCCGAACTGCGCGGCATGCCGAAGCCCGTCCCGGCCCGCTCGCCGATCGCCGACGGCGGCCACCGGGTCGTCGGGTACGTCGGCGACCGCCGCGTGGTCAGCCGGGATGCCTTCCCGCTGCGCGAGTGGAGCCACCTCGCCCTGGCCTACCAGCAGTCCTGGGCGGTCGAGTTGACCGGCGACGCCTATCTCGACGTCCCGGACGACGACGCGCTGGACATCGCCGACGACCTGACGCTGGAGGTGTTCGCCCGCGTCGACCGCCTCGGCGAGACCCAGGGCCTGCTCTCCAAGGGCCGCACCGCCGACGGCGTCGGCGGCAGCGTGCCCTACCGGCTGGCCGTCCTCCCGGACGGGCGGCTGGAGTTCGCCTTCGAGGAGCCCGACGGCCGGGCCGTGCGCTTCACCTCCACCGAGGGCGTGAAGGCCGGGCAGTTCCACCGCATCGCCGTGGTCCGCAAGGGCGGCCGCTCGATGCAGGAGCAGAAGGGCACCAGGCAGATCACCGCGACCGGCGCCGACGGCAAGCCGGTGACCCAGAGCGTCGAGCTGGTGGAGTCGCTGGCCGTGCGCGAGTGGCAGGACATCCGCTTCCACCTGGACGGCCGGGAGATCGGTGCCGGCCGCTACGAGGGGGCCGGGCCGCGCGGCAACGACGCGCCGCTGGAGCTCGGCCGGGCCCGCGAGGGCGCCACCGTCCAGCAGCTGGCCGGGGTGCTCGCCGAGGTCCGGATCTGGGGCGCCGCCCGGGACGCCGCCCGGCTCGGCAGCGCCGTCACCGCCCGGGACCGCGGCCTGGTCGCGCACTGGCGCTTCGAGGAGAACGCGGGCAGCACGGCCGCCGACGCCACCGGCTCGCACCCGGCGCGGCTGCGCGGCGCCCGGTGGGTCCGCAACCCCGACCCGCGCGGGAGCGTCTTCCGGCTGCACCGCAACGGCGTCGCCGTGGCCTGCGACCCGGCCGACACCCAGGGCCTGCCCGACACCGCCGCCTTCGCCCCCGCCGGTGACGCGCAGCTGACCCTGGGCGCGGTGCTCAAGCGGGGCAAGCCCGTCGAGGCCTTCGAAGGCGTGCTGGAGGAGGTGCGGATCTGGCGCACCGCCCGCACCCACGAACAGCTGCTGGACAACCTGTTCACCCGGCTCAAGGGTGAGAAGGAGGACCTGGTCGCCTACTGGCCGTTCGACCGGGACTCCACCGAGGCGGGCACCGCCCAGGTCCGCGACGAGGGCCTGCGCGGCAACCACCTGGAGTTCGGCCCGGAGGCCACCCGCCCGCGCACCGTGCTCTCCACCGCCCCGGTCTCCAACGACGCCGCCCAGGTCCGCTCCGCCCTGGCCGGCCTGCGCAACGCGTTCCACCAGAGCGTCTCGGCCGCCCCGGCGGTCGCCGAGTACGCCGACATGCAGTACGGCTCGCGCGGTGAGGCCTTCGGCGTCCTCAAGCGCGCCTACAGCTACCTCCAGGACGGCCGCTGGCACCTGGTCACCGGCTACAAGGTCGGCGAGCTGGTCAGCGAGTGGGTCAGCCAGGTCCAGTTCGACCCCCAGCTGATCGGCTACGTCGAGGGCGCCCCGCCGATCCCCTCGGAGAACCTCACCGCGGGCCTGACCGACCCGGGCAGCGACACCTTCGAGGGCGCCTCCACGGTCAAGCTCACCGAGGCCGAACAGGTCGTCCGCTCGCTGTCCTCCGCCAAGGAGCGCAGCGTGGACGCCGCCTTCGGCTTCGCGCTCTCCAACGAGGTGGACGTCGACGTCTGGATGATCACCGCGCCGCTGGGATTCGGCATCGCCAAGTCCATCGCCAAGGGCGGGGTCTCGGCGAGCGTGCGGGGCAACCTGGAGTTCTCCAACAGCTGGGCCGAGGACACCTCCGTCTCCCAGGGCGAGAACACCGCCCGGACCACCAAGGTCTCGCTCACCGGCCACTGGGAGGACCCGGGCCGACTGCTCAACCCCACCGCCGGGCGCAGGTACGTGCCGGCCAACACCGGCTTCGCCGTCGTGCAGTCGCAGACCGCCGACGTCTTCGCGCTGCGCCTGGCGCACAGCGGCGCGCTGGTCGCCTACCGCATCCAGCCCAACCCCGACATCCCCAAGGACTGGAACGTCGTCCCGTTCCCGATCAACCCCCGCTACACCAAGCAGGGCACCCTGGACGGCACCGTCGGCTTCGACGAACGCGGCAAGGTCGCCGACCCCGACTACCGGGGCGGCCGGGAACGGGGCGAGTACAGCTACTTCAAGCCCCGCGAGGCGTACGCGCTCAAGCGCCGCATCCAGCGCGACCAGCAGCGCCTGCACAGCTACTACGACAGCGTCTCCACCGAGACCCACGCCCCCGACCCGCTCGCCCAGAAGGCCGGCCGGGTGCTCGGCGGCGCGATCGGCGCGGACGCCGCCCCGGCCCGCGGCCGGGAGAGCGCCGACAGCGCCACCGGGCAGGGCTTCTCCCGCCGGGACCTGGTCAACACCTACGTCTGGACGGCCGCCGGCGGCTTCTTCGCCGAGACCACCGAGACCACCGACGTGGTCAGTGAGACCACGGCCGGCTCGTACTCGCTCTCCGGCTCGGTCGGCACCTCCATCGGCACCTCCTTCCAGGTCGCGGGCATCGGCATCGGCGCCCAGCTCGACGCCTCCGTCGGCGGCGGGATGACCGCCACCCGGGCCCGCGGCAAGGAGGCCACCCGCTCCTTCGGACTGGAGGTGGAGGTCGCCCCCAGCAGCAACCTCCAGAGCTACGACACCGACCGCAACCCGGTCTTCGACCGGGACGGGAACCCCGTCAAGGTGCCCGGCAAGGTGGACGCCTACCGCTTCCTCAGCTTCTACCTCGGCGAGGACAGCGAGCACTTCGACAGCTTCTTCCACAAGGTCGTCGACCCGGTCTGGCTGGAGAACGGCAACGACCCCAACGCGGCGGCGCTGCGCCAGGCGCGCCAGGCGGACCGCAAGCCGCCGTGCTGGCGGGTGCTGCACCGGGTCACCTTCGTCAGCAGGGTCCTGCCCGACATCCCGCCGGCCGACGCGCCCCCGCTGGAGAAGGCGATGCGGCAGCTGGACGTGGAGAGCAACTACGAACTCGTCCGCCGCCTCGACCCCTACGTGAAGTCCGCCGCCACCGGCCTGCCCGAACTGGCCGAGGCCACCCGGGCGACGCTGGCCCGGGAGTTGCCGGAGCTGCTTCCGCACGCCGCCGACGTGATCGGCTTCCTCGCCCAGTACTACGGCGTGGACGCCTGAGCCCGGGCGGTCCCCCGGGACGGGACAGTCCCGTCC
>NZ_JBHYGR010000191.1:0-14350 GCF_042738155.1 Kitasatospora sp. NPDC059088
GCGGCCGCCCCCTTCGCCTGTGTCTGTGCGTGCGGCCAGAGATGTATTCTGTGGGAGGGGCCTCGGCGGGGTGAGAGGGGGGCGAGCCCTGCTCCTGTTCCTTACCGGTTCTCTGGGGCCCGCCCCCTCCCCCCTCCCCCTCCCTCCCACCCACCTCCACCCGCCCACCGCCCACCGCCCACCGCCCACCGCCCACCGCCCACCGCCTCCGGCGTCCTCCACCCTCCTCAATTCGCGCCCCTAGCCGAGGCCGTGTTGCAGCGGCAACCCCGGATCACCCGAGAGGCTTACGGCGTACCGGAGTTGGACCGCATCGGGTGGTGCGCGGTGACCGGCTGCGGGAACGGTTCGTTGGTCGGTGCGGCACACCGCACCACCGATCCGAAGAGGTCCCCGTCATGTCCGAACCCTCTGCCACGCCGCCGTTCCCGAGCAGCCCCACCGGCTCGGCCACCGGTGACTCGGCCGGACCCGCGACCCCCAAGACCCTGCTCGAGCAGATGCAGGAACTGCTCGCCTCGGTGACCGCGGACCTCGCCGCGCTCCAGTCCGACACCCGGGACATCGCCCCGGCTTCCGCCTATCCCGCCGTCAACGACACCTCCGACTCCGTGTCCGGCACCCGGTAGTCCGGCGCCCGCTCCTCCTCCGTCGGCCCGCCCGCACCCGGCGGGCCGAGCCGGACCACCAGTAACGGCGCCCCTTGACCGTCCGGCTCCGGCTCCGGTTCCGCGCCACCGAGCACCGACCGCTCCACCGCTTCGCCCCGCCCGGTCGCCGCGCGCAACCGCGCGGCCACGTCCTTGCACTCCGACACCGCATCGACCCCGTCGATGCACGTCCAGTACAGGCTCTCGGTGTCCGCCCCGCAGGCCAGCACCACGAGCGTCTCCCCGACCTCCCGCAGGAGTTCCTCCAGCGCCCCCAACGTCGCCGCCGTTTCGCCGAGTTCGGTGAGCCGCCCGGCCCTACCACCGCCCACCAGGGCGTTCGTGGCGACGGACCGCTCCAGGCAGACCGCCGCGTGGGCGCCCGCCTCGGAGAGCTGCTGGCCGAGGCCCGTCAGCTCGTCCCCGTCCGACTCCGCCAGCCGAGCGCCCACCGCCTCGGTGAGCAGCGCCGCCTGCCGCGCCTCGGCCAGCACGTCGGGTACGTGCCTGGCCTCGGCCAGGGCGTGCCGGGCCGTCTTGATCAGTCGCAGTGCCTCCATGGCCCCCGCTCCTTCCGCTCGTCGTCGCCGTCGACCAGCACCGCCGCCGGGGCGGTGGGGTGGTCACGGGGAGAGCGTGCGGGGAGGGCGGGGTGGGACGCATCCGCCCTTTCGAAAGCTGTGGAAAACCCGGGGGCTGTGGATAACTTCCGTCCCTCACAAGGGTGATCAGCCCTTGTTCGGATTGACGTCAGCCCCTTCGCCCGGCACCGGGAAGCGGTGCTCGTTGCGCTCGATCTTGGCCGCGAGCGCCTCCAGCGGGTCCACCCCGACCGCCGTGCAGAACTGCACCAGGTACGCCAGCACGTCCGCGACCTCGTCGCGTACCCGGTGGGCCCGTTCCGGGTCCGTCATCACCGCGGCGGCCTGCTCCGGCGTGAGCCACTGGAAGATCTCCAGCAGTTCCCCGGCCTCCACGCTCAGCGCCGCCGCCAGGTTCTTCGGCGTGTGGTACGGCTCCCACCGCCGGGCCGCCGCGAACTCCACCAGCCGCTGCCGCAGCCCCTCCAGCGTCGGCTCCCCGGGCTGCTCCGCCGGGCCTCCGGACACCACGTCGACCCCGGGCACCACATCGGCCCCTGCCGCCCCGGCCGCCAGGTCCGCCGCCGACTCCCCCGACCTCGTCACTCGTTCGTTCACGCCCCCAGGTCTACCGCATCCGCTCCCCCGGTCACAGCGGAGCCTTCCCCCGCGCCCGCCGAGCCCTCCTCCCGATCCCCCTCCCCGCGCCCGTACTGCACCGGCACCCTGGCCGTCTCCGGCCGCAGCACCGTCGACCCCGTCGCCGGGTCCCGTCGGCACTCCACCAGCGCCACCGCCCCCGTCCGCTCCTCGCCCGCCCCGAACGCCGCCCGCGCCGCCGCCGGCTCCTGGAGCGCGGCCACCACCCGCAGCTGGTTGCGCCCCGCCATGTCCCGCGCGAGCCGCAGCAGCGAGGCGGTCTGCTCGGTCGCGAGCCCGGCCCCGAGGTCCTCGGCCAGCACGGTGAGCTGCCGGTGTGCCCATGGCACCTCGGCGGCCACGTCGAGGTCGAGCACCCCCGCCCCGGTCAGCAGCACCGCCGCGAAGGCGAGGTGGCGCAGCATCCCGTCGGAGGCCTGGTCGGCGCCGGTGCGCCCGAGCACGCCTTCGTCGAAGACGGCCAGTACCCGGCGCCCGGTCCGGCTCTCGCGCTCGGCGAGGGTGAGGCCGAGCAGTGGGTGGGGCGCGGCCTCCTGGACGGCTCGCAGCAGTTGCCCGTACCGGCGCGGGCACTCGTGGGCGAGCCGGTTGATCAGGGCCGAGATGTTGGCGGCGTTGCTGCGCAGCCGGGCCTGCGGGTCGGCCTTGGCCCAGCCGCGCATCAGGGCGGGGACGGGGTGCAGCGGGAAGACCTCGCGCAGTGCGGTGAGCAGGTCCTCGGCGGCGGCGAGGACGAGCCGTTCGCCGGTGGAGGAGCCGGCCACCCGGAGCGGCAGCTGGGCGGTGATCATGGTGCTGCTGGGGAACGGCGCCCGGATGTCCCCTTGCCGGGTGTCGTTGTGCCAGCAGACGTTGACGCGCCCGTTGCGGACGTCCTGTTCGCCGGTGTCCACCAGGGTCCGGCCGTCGAGGGTGAGCGACTCCCGGGCGATCCGGACCGCGCCGTCGGTGCGGATCACCAGGTCGAGCCGGATCCGGCCGCGCGGTGAGCGGACGGTGCAGCCGAGGATGACGGCGTCCCGTCCGTGCGGCACGCATCCGCCGAGGCCGCCGCGTACGGGCGTGGCGAGCGGTCCGGTGCGGTCAGGCAGCCCGTCCAGGGATTCGGGGATCTCCTCGCCGAGGGCGAGCCGGGACAGCACGGCGAGCGCGTCGAGGGCGTTGGACTTGCCGACCCCGGCCGGCCCGTGCAGCACGGTGAGCGGCGCGAGCGGCAGGACGGCCCGCCGGTAGGACTTGAAGGCGGTGAGCCGCAGCTCCTCGACGGTGGGGCGTGGCACTGGCGGCCGGTCGGGGCCCGGGGCGCCCGGGCGCAGTTGGGCCGGCCCGGCGGGCGCGGCGGCGTCGCGGTTCACCCGTCGGACGTTAGCCGCAGCCCGGCGGGGCGAAACGTCCCTGCTCGCCAGATTCATCCCTACGGGGCGGGCCCGTCCCGCGCCGCTGACCCGCGGCGGTCCTCGGTTACGGCCGCCGGTACGCGGCCACCGTCACCGAGGCGGTCACCTCGACCGGGTCGGGCAGTTCCTCCAGGGCGGCGGCGAGCCGGTCGGGGTCGGTGTGCCAGGCGCTCGGCCCCATGCCGACGACGGTCCGCACGTCCTGGGCGGAGAGCCGCAGGGTGAACTCGACCGGTTGCCGGCCGGCCGGCGTGAGGTAGGGGCCGAGCTTCTCGTCGATCCGGCGCTGCTTCTCCTCGTCGACCGACAGCAGGCCGAGGGCGGCGACGAGTTCGCGCAGGTGGCGGGCGGTGGGCGAGACCAGCAGCAGGGTGCCGCCGGGGCGCAGCACACGGCGGATCTCGGGTCCGTTGCGCGGGGCGAAGACGTTGAGGACCAGGTCGGCGCAGGCGTCACGCAGCGGCAGCGGGCGCCAGGCGTCGCAGACCACCGCGCCGACCCGGGGGTGGGCCTTGGCGGCGCGGCGCAGCGCGTACTTGGAGATGTCGAGGGCGGCGCCGACCCGGCCGGGCAGGGTGTCCACGACGTGGGCGAGGTAGTGGCCGGTGCCGGCGCCGAGGTCGGCGACGAGGCCCCCCAAGCCGTCCGCTCCCCCGCCCGCCCCGGCGTCCGCCCCATCGCCCACGGCCGCGGCGGCCGCCGCGGCCAGGGCGTCGGCGATCGGCCGGTAGTGGCCGGCGGCGAGGAAGTCGGCGCGGGCGGCGACCATCTCGGCCGTGTCGCCGGTGCCGGTGTGGGCGTCACCGGCGAGGAGGCTGACGTAGCCCTGCTTGGCGAGGTCGAAGCTGTGCCCGGCGGGGCAGCGCAGGCTGCGCTCGTGCCGAGTGAGGTCCTGCGCGCAGTGGGGGCAGGCCAGGTAGGGCTCGATGTCCTGCAGCAACGTTCCGTCTTCTCTCGCCGTTCGGCCCCGGCCGGTCGGGGGCGCCAGCCAGCCTAACCACCCGGGCCGGTGGTCGGCCGCCGCGCCGGAGCGACACCGGCCCAGCCACACCGAAGCCCGGGCCCAGCCCAGCCCAGCCCAGCCGAAGCCCCGACCCGACCTACACCGGAACCCGCCCCCGCTCCGCCGCCACCCGCAGGGCGAGCCCCGCGAGCGCCTCCGGCGCCCCGGCCCGCCCGCGCGCGCCGGGGAAGGCGTTGACGTCGACGATCACCGGCTCGTCGGCCCCGTCCAGCAGGTCGACCCCGTACACCTCCAGCCCGAACACCTCGCCCACCCGCAGGGCGAGCGCGGCCCGCCGGGCGGACGGCTCCCACTCCTGCGCCGCCCCCACCCCGTCATCGCCGACGGAGAGTTCGGACCGCCGCCGAGCCGCGAAGACCTGCCCGTCGACCACCCAGAGCTTCTGGTCCCAGCCACTGCTCCGGAGGTACGGCTGGGTGACGACCTCCTCGTGCGGCCAACGTTCAGCGAGTTCCCGCAGCCGTTCCGCGCCGTCGACCAGCGCGACCAGGTCGTGGCGCCGGCTGTGCCGGCTCTTCACCACGAACGGGTACACCTGGTCGGCGAGTTCGCCCAGCGGGCCGGCCGTGACCGTCGCCGCGAACGGCAGTCCGGCGCCCCGGGCGAGCGAGGCCATCCGCACCCTGTCCTGGCAAAGCCCGGTCGCCGCGGCCGAGTTGACCACCGCGGCCCCGAGCCGCTCCAACTCCCCAGCCAGCGCCAGCGCTTGCGGCGTGCGTGCCTTGAGCAGGTAGACATCGGCGAGCGCCCCCCGCGGAACACCACCGTCGAGCGGGACGGCCTCCACCCGGCAGCCGCGCCGCTCCAGCACTCCGGCGGCCGCCGCGAGCAGCGGGTGCCCCGGGTTGCCCGTGATCAGCCCGACCCTCAACTCGCCCATCGGTCCACCCCTCGACCCGCCCCTCGACCAGCCCTTCAACTCACCCCTCAACCCGCCCTTCAACTCATCCCTCAATTCGCCCCTCAACTCGCCCTCCGGTCCGGCCCTCACCGCAGCCCACCGTCCACCAGTCCGACCCGGCCGTACTCCTCGCCACCGGCCGGAACCAGCGCGGGCACCGACACGGCCGTACCGCTGCGCGCGAGCCGCAGCACCGCCCGGGCGACCCGCTCCACCGCGTCGGGCACCTGCCGGAAGCTCGGGAAGTCGTTGACGTCCACCACCACCGGCCCGTCCGGCCCGAGCAGCACGTCGACGCCGTACAGGTCGAGGCCGAACACCTCGCCGACCTGCGCGGCTATCCGTGCGACGCTCGCGGGCAGCGGCACCGGCCGCTCGCGCACGCCCTGCCCCGGGTGCAGCGGCGATTCCCGTTCGGTCGCGAAGAGCTCGCCGTCGACGCAGTACACCTTGAGGTCCGTGCCGTTGTTGGGCACGTACGGCTGCGCGATCAGCAGCCCCTCCCCGGCGAGTTCGGGGCCGAGGCCGATCAGGTCGTCGGGTCCGGCCACCAGCCGTACGCCCCGACCGGAGCTGCCGTCCGCGGGTTTGACGACCAGCGGGTACTCGGCGGCCGGGATCTCGGCGAGCCGCTCCCAGCGGGCTGCGGCGTAGGTGACCGGGGTGGGCAGGCCGCGGGTGCGGGCGATCACCGAGGCGAGCGCCTTGTCCCGGACGCCGCGGATCGAGCGGACGTCGTTGACGGTGGTGAGGCCGACCGCGGCGGCCGCCTCCAGCAGGGTGAGCCCTGGGCCGCCGGATACGGTCTTGAGCACCCAGGCGTCGTGGCTGCCGGCCCGGACCGCCTCGGAGATCGCCAGCAGCGAGTCGCCGGGGCGCAGCACGTCCACCCGGTGCCCCCAGGAGGTGAGTTGACGCGCGACGTCCAGCGGCATGCCGTCCCGCCGGTAGTGCTCCTCCACCAGAAAGCAGAGCCTCATGGGCCTGACTTCCCCCTTGCCTCGCCGAGTGCGGATGTCCGCCGTCCCCCTCGGCAGAGCTGTGAAGGCATCAGCTTGCCCGGCGTACACGCACAAGATCGCCGCGAGCGGGTAAGCGTTCGGCAACAATCGAACGCCGGTCCGCCGCACAAACCGGTGGCGCTCCACTCCGGCCCCTGCTTGGATGCACGCCGTGACTTCTGCTGATCATGTTCCGGACCCCGCCCTGCTCGACGGCATCGAGCGTTACTACGACGCCGTGCCCCGCAGCGCCGCCACCGCGGAGGACTTCGGCCCGCTGACCCTCTTCGTCCGCCGCGGCGAGACCGGCTGGCACTACTACGCCCGCCCGACCCCCGGCCACGGCGGCCCGGCCGCCACCGCCGAGGACGTCCGCCGGGTGCTGGAGCGGCAGCGGGAGCTGGGCCTGCCGGAGGCCTTCGAGTGGGTGGCCGAGCAGAACCCCGAGCTGCGCGCGGCGGTGGAGGCGGCCGGCCTGGCGGTGCACGAGCACCCGCTGCTGGTGCTCGGCCCGCAGGACGGGACGGCCCCGGCGCCGGCGCTCCCGGAGCGGGTGGAGGTGCGGGTGCTGGCCGCGGACGCTCCCGAGCTGGCCGACGCGGTGGCCGTCCCGCACGTGGCTTTCGGCGCCCCGGGCACCGCCACCGGCAGCGCGGGCGCGGCCGAACTGGCCGTGAGCGCCGCGACGTTGACGTCCGAGGGCGGGGTGGCGCGGATCGCGCAGCGGATCACCGACGGGGTCAGCGTGCTGGCGGCCGCACTGGAGGGCGGCGACGTGCTCTGCGCGGGCCAGCACAACCCGGTGGGCTCGGTCACCGAGGTGGTCGGAGTCGGGACGCTGCCCTCCGCCCGGCGCCGCGGGCTGGCCCTGGCGGTCACCGCGGCCCTGGTGGCGCACGCCCGCGCCAACGGCGTGCGGACGGTGTTCCTGTCCGCCGCCGACGAGGACGTCGCCCGGATCTACCGCCGGGCCGGCTTCCGCCCGTTCGCGACGGCCCTCATCGCGGAGCCCGTCGCCTCGGACCCCCAGGCCTAGACCGGCGCGGCACCAGCCCAGGCACCGGCACCAGCCCAGGCACCCGCCCAGGCACCGGCACCGGCACCGGACGGGGACGCGGCTCAGTCGTCGTCCTCGTCCTCCTCCTCCGCCCCCGTGACGCCCTCCCCCTCGGCCTCGTCGACCACCCAGGCCGACAGCCGTTCGGCGACCCCGGACACCCCCAGCCGCCCTTCCCGGATGGCCCGGGAGAGGCTGCGCACCTCGCGGGCGGTGGTGGCGACGGTGCAGCCGCTGGCGACGAGGTAGGCGTAGGCGACGGCGGTCGCGAAGAGCTCGTTGGTCTTCTCCAGGGCCGGCACCCGGATCAGCTGGTGCATCAACGCGGCCGCGCGGTCCTGGGGTTCGGGGTAGACGGAGATGTCGAAGATCTCGGCCTGGTGCCGGGTGACGGCCGCGAGCAGCGAGCCGTAGTCGGTGACCTGCGGGTCACCGGGCGTGTACTGCTCGGCGGTCATGAGCAGCCACGAGAGGTCGACCTCCAGTTTCAACGGCGCACGTCCTGGAGCTCGCCCGACTCCCCGAACTCGGCGAGGAACGCCGTCTCGTACTCCTTCATGAACTGTGCGGCGGCGTCGATGAAGGCCCGTCCCGATTCACCCATGTCCTGCTGGACCAGGCGTTCGATGTACTGGTTCATGCTGATCCCCTGCTGCTCCGCCCGTTCCCGGGCCATCTCCGCGGTCGTGGCGTCCACTCGGACGTTCAGCTGCTTCTTGCCCATGCCGTTCAAGCTAGCGCCGAAGTGCTAGCACAACAAGGGCGCACGCACACCGCCCGCACACCTGCCGCACGCCCCCACGCAACCCCTCCGTCACCGAAGCGCCACCCGGACCACCGACCGAACCGCCCGGCGGACGCCGCCGAGCCGCTCACCCATCCGCTCCCTACCCCGTCACGCCCTCCGCCACCCGGCCCCGTCCGTGCCCGCCGCCGATCGACCCCGCCCCCGCACGGGCCCGGCACGGACCCCCGACCCGACCGGGCCTGACTTGAAGAGTCCTGCACCATCCGGGACTCTGAACTCTCCTGAGCGTTCCCCGAGCGGCACCGACCGGTTTTGTGGAGGCCGGCAATGACAGCCATGTTCGACCAGGAGCTGCGCGAGCAGCTCGCCCAGGCCCGGCAGGACCTCGCGGCGGCCCGGGCCGAAGGGGACGCCGACGGCGTCCAGGCGTACGAGGGCCGGATCGCCTCGCTCCTACGGCTCGCCGCCCAGCACGGCATCGACCTCCCGCACAGCGCCGACGAAGAGGAGCACAACGAGTAGCGCGCGCCCCGCACGCAGGCGCGGAAGCAGCCGCCGCAGCAGCCCTGGAAGCACCACCCGCCCGCCCCGCCCAACGCCGCCGGGGGGGGGGGGGCCCCCGGCCCCGGCGGGGGGGGCCCCGCCCCCCCCGGCGCGCGCGCGCGCCCGCCCCCCCCCCCCCCCCCGCGCCCGCGCCGCTGGTCTAGACCGCCCTCGGATACGCCCCCCCTGCTGGCTGCGCCGTTACAGCAGGCTCGGACTCAGGCCCCGGCCGGCTCCAGGATGGCCACGCACTCGAAGTGGTGGGTCATCGGGAACAGGTCGAAGGCCCGCAGCGAGACCGGCCGGTAGCCGCCCT
Organism: Kitasatospora sp. NPDC059088; assembly: GCF_042738155.1. NCBI lineage: Bacteria > Bacillati > Actinomycetota > Actinomycetes > Kitasatosporales > Streptomycetaceae > Kitasatospora > Kitasatospora sp. NPDC059088. The sequence continues at coordinate 8,879 of NZ_JBHYGR010000191.1, forward strand.
CGCGGAAGAACTCGAGGTCCCGGGCGAGCGCCGCCGGGTCGCAGGCGACGTACGCGATCCGGCGGGCCTCCAGGCCGACCAGGTGCGCGACGGTCTCGCGTCCGGCGCCGGCCCGCGGCGGGTCCAGCACGATCAGGTCGGTGGCGGTGATGCCGGTGCGCGGCAGCAGCGTCTCGACCCGGTCACACTCGATCCGCACGTTGTCCAGCGCGGCCAGGTTGTGCCGGGCGTCGACGACGGCCTGCTTGGCCGACTCGATGCCGAGCACCGCGCCGTCCTCGCCGACCCGGTCGGCCAGCGCGCCGGCGAACAGGCCGACGCCGCAGTACAGGTCGAGCGCGCTCTCGCCCCACTGCGGGTCCAGACCGTCCAGCACCGCGTCGACCAGGGTGTCCGGCGCCTCCGGGTGGATCTGCCAGAAGCCGCCGTTGCTGATCCGCCAGGTGCGCCCGGCGGCCCGCTCGCGGACGAAGCCGCGCCCGTGGACCTTGTGCGCGTCGCCCTGGTCGTCGATCCGGGCGATCGACACCGGCTTGTCCAGCTCGACCAGCGGCAGCTGGGCGCCGTCGCGCGGGGTCAGCACCACCTGGCGGTCCGAGGAGCCGCTCGCGGCGATCGCCTCGACGCTCGCCACCCCCGGCCAGTCCCGGGACTCGATGCCGAGCTCGGTGACGCCCTCGGCGGCGATCAGGCAGCGGTCGATCACCTGGACGTCGTGCGAGCGGTGCTTGCGCAGACCGACCTTGTCGCTCTCCGCGTCCACCGTGTACTGCACCCGGGTGCGCCAGGCCGGCACCTGCCCGGGCGGCAGCTTGCCGCCGACCGGCTCGACGCTGCCGTCCCAGCCGGCCTCGGCCGGGGTCAGCCCGGCGAGCTTCGCCAGCTGCTCGGTCAGCACCGCGGCCTTGAGCTTGCGCTGCCCGCCGGGGGTGACGTGCTGCCAGTCGCAGCCACCGCACTTGCCCGGACCGGCGAACGGGCAGGGGGCCTCGATCCGGTCCTTGGCGGGCTCCAGCACCTCCACGGCGTCCGCGCGCAGGAAGCGCGAGGTGGTGGTGCCCTCGGTCACCTGCGCGACCACCTTCTCGCCGGGCAGCGCGTGCCGGACGAACAGCACCCGCCCCTCGTGCCGGGCCACGCAGTGCCCGCCGCCGTGCGCGACCGGGCCGACCTCGACCTCGTAGCGCTCGCCGACCAGCGGGTCCCCGGACGGGGCCTGCGCCCGCTGCGGTCGCGCCGCGGCCGCGCCGCGCAGCGCCTTCGGCGGCCGCACCGCCTGCTTGCGCGGCGCCTTCCGGGCGGCCCCGTCCGCGCCCTTCCCGTCCTGGGCGCCCTTCCCGTCGCGGGCCGGCTTCTCACCCCGGGCCGGCTTCTCACCCCGGGCCGGCTTCTCGCCCCGGGCGGGCTTCCCGTCGCGGACGGGCTTGTCACCCCGGACGGGCTTCTCGCCCTGGGCCGGCTTGGCGGCCCGCACGGGCTTCTCCTCCGGGGCCTCCCCCGGCACGACCGGCGCGGTGCGCGCCGTCAGCCCCTCACGGTCGGTGGCTTCCGGCCGGTGCGGCTTGCCCCAGCGCGGCCGGGCCACCTGCCCGGGCTGGGAGCCGCCCCGACGGGCGCCCTTGCCCTTGCCGGAGGCGCCGGAGGAGCGGGGCGGAGTGTTGCGCGTCACTGGGAGGAGTCCTTGCTGCGGTCGGGAGTGGCACCGGTGTCGGCACCGGTACGGGCGGAATCCTTCGACTTTACGGCCTTCGGCGCCCTCGGCTCGCCACGACGGACGGATCCGGGCGCCGACCAGGCCTTCTGCGGCCTGCGCCGCTCCGAGGACTCCAGCTGCCACGGCACCGAGGTGACCATCACCCCGGGCTTGAACAGCAGCCGCCCCTTGAGCCGCAGCGCGCTCTGGTTGTGCAGCAGGTGCTCGTACCAGTGGCCGACCACGTACTCCGGGATGTAGACCGCGACCACGTCCCGCGGGCTGCTGCGCCGCAGGTTCTTCACGTAGTCCAGGACCGGCCCGGTGATCTCGCGGTACGGCGAGTCCAGCACCTTGAGCGGCACCTCGATGCCGCGCTCGTCCCACTCCCGCCGCAGCGCCGCCGTGTCCGCCGGGTCGACGTTGACGGTGACGGCCTCCAGGGTGTGGGCGTGGGCCAGCCGGGCGTACGCGAGGGCGCGCAGCGCGGGCTTGTGCAGCTTGGAGACCAGCACGATGGCGTGCACCCGGGTGGGCAGCACCACGTCGTCCGGCTCCTCGGCCGCGATGAGCTCCGCGGAGACCCGGTCGTAGTGGCGCCGGATCCCCTTCATCATCACGAACAGCACCGCCATCGCGGCGATCGCGATCCAGGCGTGGCCGATCTTGGTGACCAGGACGACGATCAGCACGGCCATCGTCATCACCAGGCCGAAGCCGTTGATCGCCCGGCTGCGCTGCATGTGGCGCCGCTTCGCCGGATCGGTCTCGGTGCGCAGCAGCCGGGTCCAGTGCCGGATCATGCCGGACTGGCTCATGTTGAAGGAGACGAAGACGCCGACGATGTAGAGCTGGATCAGCCGGGTCGGGTCCGCGTCGAAGGCGATGATCAGCAGGATGGCGGCGATGGCCAGCAGGATGATGCCGTTGGAGAAGGCCAGCCGGTCGCCGCGGGTGTGCAGCTGGCGGGGCAGGTAGCGGTCCTGGGCGAGGATCGAGCCGAGCACCGGGAAGCCGTTGAAGGCGGTGTTGGCGGCCAGCACCAGGATCAGGCCGGTGACGGCGGCGACGAAGTAGAAGCCGGGCGTGAAGTTGTTGAAGACGGCCTCGCTGATCTGCGCCAGCGCGGTCTTCTGGTGGTAGTCGGGGCCGGAGCCGACCAGCTGCTCGGCCGGGTTCTCGGCCATCTGCACGCCGGTGAGCCGGGCCAGCCAGATGATGCCCATGAACATCACCACGGCGATGCTCGCCATCATCAGCAGCGTGGTGGCCGCGTTCTTGCTCTTCGGCTTGCGGAAGGCGGGCACGCCGTTGGAGATCGCCTCCACGCCGGTGAGCGCGGCGCAGCCGGAGGAGAAGGACTTGAGCAGCAGGAAGACCAGCGCGATCCCGCCGAGCGAGTCGTTGCCGGGGATGGCGGCGAGGTGGAAGCCGGAGCTCTCGGCGGGCATGGACTGGCCGAGCACGAAGTGCCGGAAGACCCCGTAGCCGACCATGCCGATCACGCCCGCCATGAAGGCGTAGGTGGGCACCGCGAAGGCGGAGCCGGATTCGCGCACCCCTCGCAGGTTCATGCCCATCAGCACCACGACCACGACCACCGAGACGATCATCTCGTGGCCGCGCAGCGCCGGGACGGCGGAGACCACGTTGGCGACGCCGGAGGTGGTGGACACGGCGACGGTGAGCACGTAGTCGACCATCAGAGCCGCGGCGACGACCAGTCCGGCCGCCGGGCCGTGGTTGACGGTCGCCACCTCGTAGTCGCCGCCCCCGCTCGGGTAGGCGTGCACGTTCTGCCGGTAGGAGGCGACGACGGCGAGCATCACGACCGCCACCACGAGGCCGATCTGCCAGGAGAAGTGGATCGCCGAGACGCCCGCGATGGAGAGCGTGAGCAGGATCTCCTCAGGGGCGTACGCGACCGAGGAGAGCGCGTCCGAGGCGAAGACGGGCAGCGCGATCCGCTTGGGGAGGAGCGTCTCCCCCAACTTGTCACTGCGCAGGGCGCGCCCGATCAGAAGGCGTTTCGGAAGGTCAGTCGGCATAGGCACGTTAAGGAATCGTAGGGGTATCCCGACGCGGCTTGCGCCGTTTATCCCCCCCTTCGTCGCGACTGTGTTCGGTGGACCGGCTAGCGTGTCGGATACGAGTCGGTGGGCAACACTCTGGTTGTCGAGCGGAGTCCGGCCGACGCCCCACGAGAACCCTCGCCCCGGAACGTCCGGGCGGGAAAGGGAGATGAACGGTGTTTGCGCAGGTCAAGACCCCTTCGGGACGGGTGAGGTAGCGCCGGTGCACATCGTCATCATGGGCTGCGGCCGCGTGGGCTCGGCCCTCGCGAGAACGCTGGAGAAACAGGGCCACTCGGTGGCCGTGGTCGACCAGGATCCGACCGCATTCCGCCGGCTGGGCGCCGGGTTCAACGGGCGCCGGGTGACCGGGGTCGGTTTCGACCAGGACACCCTGCGCGAGGCGGGCATCGAGGAGGCCGGCGCCTTCGCCGCCGTCTCCAGCGGCGACAACTCCAACATCATCGCTGCCCGGGTCGCCCGGGAGACCTTCGGCGTCGAGAACGTCGCGGCCCGGATCTACGACCCCCGCCGCGCCGAGGTGTACCAGCGCCTGGGCATCCCGACCGTGGCGACGGTCCGCTGGACCGCCGACCAGATGCTGCGCCGACTGCTGCCGAGCGGCGCCGAGCCGCTGTGGCAGGACCCGAGCGGCAGTGTGCAGCTGGCCGAGGTCGCGTACCACCCGGACTGGGTGGGGCAGCGGATCGGCCGCCTGGAGGAGGCGTCCGGCGCCCGGGTGTCGTTCGTCACCCGGCTCGGCGAAGGGATGCTCCCCTCGCCGCAGATGGTGGTGCAGGAGGGCGACCTGGTGCACGTGATGCTGCGCCGGGCCGACCTGACGGCGGTCGAGGCCGCGTTCGCGCAGGGGCCGAAGGAGGAGGGTCACTGATGCGGGTCGCCATTGCCGGGGCCGGTGCCGTGGGTCGCTCGATCGCGGGCGAGCTGCTGGAGAACGGTCACGAGGTCCTTCTGATCGACAAGAACCCGAACGCCATCTCGGTGGAGCGGGTGCCCATGGCGGAGTGGCTGCTGGCCGACGCCTGCGAGATCACCTCGCTGGACGAGGCGGCGCTGCAGCGCTGCCACGTGGTGATCGCCGCGACCGGTGACGACAAGGTCAACCTGGTCGTCTCGCTGCTCGCCAAGACCGAGTACGCGGTGCCGCGGGTGGTCGCCCGGGTGAACAACCCGAAGAACGAGTGGCTCTTCAACGAGTCCTGGGGCGTGGACGTGGCCGTCTCCACCCCGCGCCTGATGTCCGCGCTGGTCGAGGAGGCCGTCAGCGTCGGCGACCTGGTCCGCCTGATGCGGTTCAGCCAGGGCAACGCCAACCTGGTCGAGCTGACCCTGGCCGGCGAGGCCGAGCTGGTCGGCACCCGGGTGGGCGACGTCACCTGGCCGCCGGACACCGCGCTGGTGAGCATCATCCGCGAGGGCCGGGTGCTGGTGCCCGCCAAGGACGACACCCTGGAGGGCGGCGACGAGCTGCTCTTCGTGGCCGCGCAGGAGCGCGAGGAGGAGCTGGAGCAGCTGCTGTCGGCGACCTCCGGCGCCCAGTAGGCAGGCGCACGGCGAACGCGCCGCAGCGGACGCCCAGCGGCGAACACGAGTACGGGGGGGGGGGGGGGGCCCCGCCCGGGGGGGGGGGGGGCGCGGGGCGGGCGGCGGGGGGGGGGGGCGGGGGGGGGGGGGCGGGGGGTGTGG